>JAFAWI010000205.1 GCA_019241915.1 Alphaproteobacteria bacterium | reverse complement strand
ATACCGCCGCCTGACTCATCCGATCACGTTCTCCCGGCGCAGTGCCGTGAGGGTCGCCTGATCGTAGCCGAGGATCGACGACAGCACCTCGTCGGTGTGCTCGCCGGGGACCGGGACATGGCCGACGCGGCCTGGCGTTTTCGACATCTTGATCGTCGCGCCCGGCACGAAGACTTCACCGGCGACCGCGTCGGGCATCTTCACCAGCATTTCGCGTTCCCATAGATGCGGATCGACCGCGACCTGCGGGATCGACTTGACCGGCGCCACCGGGATTTCCGCATCGAGCAGCGTCTTCACCACGTGGTCCACGGTGTTGTCGGCGCACCAGCGCGCGACCGCCTGCTTGCGGGCGTCGCCCTGACCGGCGCGGCTGGTGAAGCCGGCCGCCGTAGCGTCTTTGTCACCGGTAGCGATCTGGATCAGCCGCGTCGCCATCGCCTGCCCCGAAGCCGAGATGACCACATGTCCGTCCTTGCACTTGTAGGGCGGCCGTCCGCCTTCGCCGCCCTCTTCGCCGGTCAGCAGATAGTAGGCGGTCGGAATTTCGACCATGGTCAGCGCCGAATCCATCAGGCAGCAATCGACCAATTGGCCCTCGCCGGTCTTGTCGCGGTGGTGCAGCGCCGCCAGCGTCCCGATCGTCGCGTGCAGCGAGGTGTAGCGGTCGACCAGCGAGGTCGCCGCGCCGAGCGGGGTGCCGACCGGCTTGCCGGTCAAATCCATCAGCCCGCTCATCGCCTGCCCGAGCGGGTCGAACGCCGGGCGCTCGCGGTATGGGCCGTACTGGCCGAACCCCGATACCGAAGTGAGGATGATGTCGGGCTTGATCTTGCACAGGTCTTCATAGGCGAAGCCCATCTGCGCCATCGTGCCGGGGCGGAAATTCTCCAGCACCACATCTGCGGTCTTGACAAGCGCGGCGAAAATTTCCTTGCCCCTGGCCGTGCGCAAATCCATGCACAGGCTTTTCTTGCCGCGGTTGTAGACCGTGAAATAGACGCTAACGCCCCTGACCACCGGCTCCGAGCGGCGGGTCTCCTCGCCGCCCAGCTTTTCGATCTTGATCACCTCGGCGCCGAGGTCGGACATGATCATCCCGCCGCGCGGCCCGGCCTGATACCGCGCCAGCTCCAGCACCCGAACGCCGCTCAGTGATCCCGCCATCGGCCGTCCTCCCGTTGGATCGCCCCATATTGCGCCGTGCGCCGGCGGAAGCAAACGCCGATGGCCGCTGCCGCCGGGTCGCCGTCACGGTGTCGGTCGAGGCTCCCGCGCGCCGCCGGCCCGGCGGGAGGCGCGCCGGGCTCGCAGCCTCACGCCACCCGCTGCGCTTCCGGCAGGAGGCCCTGGCTGTAGGTCGGGCGCAGGATGTCGAGCCGCATCGGCACCGGCGTGCCGAGCCACATCGCGTTTTTGCTGTGGTCGTCGTACGAGCTTTCGGTCAGCGGGTGGACCAGGACGTCGAGCCCGTCGCGGTTGAGCATCAGCCACGGCACGACATTCTGGAACTCGGGCACCTCGAAGATCGCGACGAATTGCGAGATCGGGTGCGGCCCGCGCGGCTCGTCGCTCAGGCCGCCGACCTCGACGTTGAACTTCTCGGCGAGCATCCCACGCAGCTTCTCGGCCGCCGGCCTGGTCTCGGCGTTGTAGTAGATGTGGGCGTGAAACCCTTTGTTTTCGGTCATTTCGCTTCTCCTGATCTGTTCGGTGATTGAACTCTCACCCGCCTCGCTCTGCTCGATACCCTCCCGCAAGCGGGGGAGCGATTGTTCGACCGCGCCACCTACTCCCTCTCCCGCTTGCGGGAGAGGGAGGGACCCATTGCGTAGCAATGGGAGGGTGAGGGTCGGCGTCAGTAACTGCCTTACGCCTGCAGCTTCGCTGCGATCTTTTGCGAGATCGCGGCGCGCCATTCTTCGATCGGCATGAAACCGTCGCGGTCGCGGCAGAAGGCCTCGGTCTCGGCGACCAGCTCCGCGGCCGGCTTGTCGAGGTCGATCTTGATGCCGAGCGGCTGCGGCACGTACCACGGCGTGTCGCAGAACATCTCGATCTGGTTCCCCTCGGGGTCCTGGAAATAGACCGACCACGCGTTGCCGTGGCAGATCGGCCTTATGCCCTCGCAGCCGGCGTCGCGCACCTTGCGGAACGCCTTCTGAACCTGGTCGAGCGTGCCGACATTGAACGACACCTGCTGCACCATCGGCACCTCGGGGTCGGTCTGCCGGCCGCGCACCAGCACCACCTGGTGGTGGTCCGACGGGTTGCGGCTGAGAAACGTGATCCGCCCGTCGTCGGCCCCGTCGCTGACCACAAACCCGAGCACCTCGGTGTAGAACTCGATCATCTTCGCCACGTCGTGAACGTAAAGCCCGACATGGCTGAGGCGCGGCGCGGTATCCATTTTGCCTCCATCGTAGGGTGGGTGAAGCGCAACCCACCGCTGTCCCGCAGTCGCATCGAGTCGGCGGGGTTTCGCTGCGCCCCGCCCGCCCAACGGATCTGCCTGTCATAAGAAGGTGCCGCGCGTCATCTATCAAATCGATTGTTGGTATGCTACTCATCGATCGGA
>JAFAWI010000182.1 GCA_019241915.1 Alphaproteobacteria bacterium | reverse complement strand
TCGTCGGCATCCCCTCGCTGCGGATCAAAGGCATCTACCTGGCGATCGCGACGCTCGCCGCGCAGCTCATCATCGAGTGGACGATCAACCACGTGCAGTGGATTTCGGGCGGCGTCCAGGCCTCGATCGCGATCCCGCGGCCGCACGTCTTCGGCATCGCGCTCAGAAGCGAGGCGCAGATCTACTGCTTCCTGATGTTCTTTGTCGTGCTCGCGCTGGTGGCGACGTTGAACCTGGTGCGCAGCCGCATCGGCCGCGCCTTTATCGCGATCCGCGACCAGGACATCGCGGCCGAGATCATCGGCATCAACATCTTCAAATACAAGCTTTACGCGTTCGGCATCTCGTCGTTCTTTGCCGGGGTCACCGGCGTGCTCGAAACCTATTACCTCGGCATCGCCAATTACGAGCAGTTCCAGATCGACGTCTCGATCGATTACCTGGCGATGGTAATTATCGGCGGGCTCGGCTCGGTGCTGGGATCGGTGCTCGGGGCGATCTTCGTCACCCTGCTGCCGATCGCGACGCGCTGGTTTCTCGAATCGTTCGGCAGCGTGTTCTTTCCCGGCGCCGACCTGCTCAACGTGATCCCGAACCTGCGGTTGGTGATCTTCGGCGCGCTGATCATTTTCTTCTTGGTGGTCGAGCCGGAGGGCCTCAACCGGCTGTGGCGTAACATCCGCAATTACTTCCGCGTCTGGCCTTTTTCCTATTAACTCGATGCGTCACAGGGAGGGAACGGCGATGACAAGCTTTGCGACGAGCATGCTGGCGCTGGCGGGGGCGGCCGCCGCTCTGGCCTACGCCGGTTCGGCCGGCGCCGACGACAAGGTGCTGTTGATCGGCGATCAATGCGACCGCACCGGCGCGACGCAGATTGTCGGCACGGTCCTCTGCCCGGCCGAGCAGGATTACTACCGGCTGGTCAATTCCAAAGGCGGGATCGACGGCTGGATGATCAAGGGCGACGAGGTCGACAACGGCTACAAGGTGCCGGAGGCGATCGAAATCTACGAGCGGCAGAAGCAGATGGGCGTCCTGATGATGACGCTCTACGGCACGCCGCAGACCGTCGCGCTCAACCAGCGGCTCGAACAGGACCACATGCCGACGACCTCGCCCGGTTTCGGCATCTCGGCGGCGGCCGACGGAACGCGGTTCCCCTATCTGTTCCCGGTCGCCGCGACCTACTGGTCGCAGGGCGCCGCCGCGATACAGTTCGCCAAGGACCAGCTCGGCGGCGATCTGAAGGGCAAGAAGATCGCCTATGTCTATTACGACAACCCCGCCGGCAAGGAGCCGCTGCCGGTGATCGAAGCGCTGCAAAAGCAGGAGGGCTTCGACATGCGCACCTTTGCGGTGCCGCCGCCGGGGGTCGAACTGGGCGCGCAGATCATCGACATCACCCAGCGCTATCGCCCCGATTTTGTCATCGCGCACCTGTTTGGACGGTCTCCGTCGGTGATGATCAAGGGTCTCAAGGGCGCGGGCTATCCGCTGAAAAAGGTCGTCGGGCTGGTCTGGGCGTCGGCCGAAGCCGACATCCTCGCGGCGGGCGGCTGGGCGACGGCCGAGGGCTACAACACGCTGCAGTTCGCCGGTGCCGGCGACGACTACCCGGTCCGCAAGGAAATCAAGGAGATGTACAAGAAAGACGGCAAGGACCCGCCAAAGGAGATGGACGACACGGTCGTCTACAACCGCGGGCTTTTGCAGGCGGCGATCCAGGTCGAGGCGTTGAAGAACGCGCTCAAGATCGCCGGCGGGCAAAAGCCGACGACCGAGCAGGTCAAGCAGGGCATGGAGCAGATCCACGACTTCACGCTCGGCGGCCTGATTCCGCCGCTGAAGCTCACCGCCGCCGACCACGAAGGCGGCGGCTGGACCCGCGTGTTCACGGTCAAGGGCGGCAAGTTCGAGGCGGCGACCGACTGGATACACCCGTATCACGACGTGGTCGAAAACGTCGTCAAGGCCGCCGAATAGCGCGGCATGGGTACTCTCCCTCTCCGCCTCCATCGGCGGAGAGGGATTTCATAAAGGCCGCGCGCGATGCTGGCGCTCAACAACATCGAAGTCGTCTATGACGGCGTGATCCTGGTGCTGCGCGGCGTCTCGCTGGTCGCCGAGGAGGGCCGGATCACCACGCTGCTCGGCGCCAACGGCGCGGGCAAGACCACGACCCTGAAGGCGGTGTCGGGCCTGTTGCAGACCGAGCGCGGCCAGGTCACCAAGGGCAATGTCGAATTGGACGGCGGGCGCATCGACAATCTGCTGCCGCACGAAGTCGTCAAGTGCGGCGTCGTCCAGGTGTTTGAGGGCCGCCGCGTGTTCGAGAACCTGACGGTCGAGGAAAACCTGATCGTCGGCGCACACAGCCGCACCGACTTCACCGCCGTCCGGCGCGGCATCGACCGCGTCTACGACTCGTTCAAGGTGCTGCGGGAGCGGCGCGGCCAGCCGGCCGGCTACCTGTCGGGCGGCGAGCAGCAGATGCTGGTGATCGGCCGCGCGCTGATGTCGGAGCCCAAGGTGGTGCTGCTCGACGAGCCGTCGCTCGGTCTCGCGCCGCTGATCGTCGAAGAGATTTTCGGCGTCATCCGCCGGCTCAAGGAGCAGCAGGGCCTGACCGTGCTGCTGGTCGAGCAGAACGCCGCGCTGGCGCTCGATGTCGCCGACCACGGCTATGTCATGGAAAACGGCCGCATCGTGCTCGAAGGCCCCGCCGCGTCGCTGCGCCAGAACTCGGACATCAAGGAATTCTACCTCGGCCTCAACGAAACCGGCGCCCGCAAGTCCTACCACAACGCCAAACACTACAAACGCCGCAAACGCTGGCTGGCTTAGCTAGCGCGTCCGATCACCCCGATTATTTCCGTCATGCTGGGCCTGTTTCGGGCATCCACGAGCGGCTCGCACCACACCTTGGGTTCACCGGGCGCGATCTGCCGCTCGCTGCGCGACCGCCAGCGTGTGCTCCTTGAACTGCTGAAATGTCCCCATCCGCGGCTTCACCGGACCGATCCTAAAAGTTGCCATAATGTTCTTGTAGCCTCTGGGTCATGACTGCAACCGAAAGCCGCGGATTTTCTTGATGCGTGGCGACCGTTGAACCGGACGAGCCGCCTCCTGTTATCGCTGGCGATAACAGGAGGATAACAGGAGGTGACCTGCTGTTATTGACGCGGCCGACGAGCGCGACAGCGCCAGCTTCGCGGGGATCGGTGCAAGCCGCTCTTGACCGGGCCGCCCACGCAACGCTTTGCTGAGAGCGGTCCGCACCGGGACGACGCTCGCGGAAGGATGACGCCATGGATTTCACCGGAAAGGTCGCGCTGATCACCGGCGGGGGCGGCGGCATCGGTCGCGCCACCGCACTCGCTTTCGCCAAGGCCGGGGCCAAGGTGGTCGTCGTCGACCGCGACGCCGCGGCCGGCGAGGCCACCGCCGGGATCGTCAAGCAGCAGGGCGGCGAGGCGAAGTTCATCGCCGCCGATGTCACCAAATCCGCCGATGTCGCCCGTTACGTCAAGGAGACGCTCGCCGCCTACGGCCGCATCGACTGCTTCTTCAACAATGCCGGCATCGAAGGCAGCCTCGCCCATACCGCCGAGTACGACGAGGCGATGTTCGACCAGGTGCTCGGGGTCAACGTCAAGGGCGTGTTCCTTGGGCTGCGTCACGTGCTGCCGGTGCTGTTGAAGCAGGGCGCGGGGGCGGTGGTGAACACGGCCTCGGTCGCCGGTCTGGTCGCGACCCCCGGCATGCCGGCCTATGTTGCCTCAAAGCACGCGGTGATCGGGCTCACCAAGACCGCCGCCGGGGAATGCGCGCGGCAGGGGGTGCGGGTCAACGCGGTCTGCCCCGGCCCCGTCGACACCCGGATGATCCACTCGCTGGAGCAGATGCTGAACCCGGACGAACCCGAAACCGTCGGCAAGAAATATCAGGCGGCGATCCCCTCCGGCCGCTACACGACGCCGGAGGAGATCGCCAATGTCGTGCTGTTCCTGTGCTCGGACCTCGCCGGCAACATCACCGGCGCGCAATACGTCGTCGATGA
>JAFAWI010000077.1 GCA_019241915.1 Alphaproteobacteria bacterium | reverse complement strand
ACCAAGTACATTTGCGGCCATTCCGACGCGATGCTCGGCGCGATCATCACCAATGAGGAGACATTCCTGCCGGTGCGCTCGGCAATGGCGCAGATCGGCCATTCGGCGGCGCCTGACGATGTGTTCTTTGCGCTGCGCGGCATGCGTACGCTGTCGGTACGGCTCGAGCGGCACCAGAAGAACGCGCTCACGGTCGCGGCCTGGCTGCAGAACCGGCCCGAGGTGGCGCGCGTCCTCTATCCGGCGCTGCCCGAGGATACGGGCCACGCGATTTGGAAGCGCGATTTTCTCGGCGCCTGCGGCCTCTTCGCTTTTGTGCTCAAGCCGGCGTCAAAGGAGCAGGTCTACGCGATGATCGATGCGCTCGACCTGTTCGGCATCGGCGCCAGCTGGGGCGGCTTCGAAAGCCTGATCCAGCCGGCCTATCCCGAGCGCATCCGCACCGCGGCACCATGGCAGGCCGAAGGCCCACTGGTGCGCGTCCACATCGGCCTCGAGGACCCGCAGGACCTGATCGCCGATTTGGCGCAGGGGCTGGAGAAGCTCCGGTAGAGCTGCCCCCAGCCCCAGGAGCGTGCCTTCAGTTCGCCGCCAGCTTGTCGGCGGTCTTGGTCTCGAAGTCGCTGGCGTCGTGGCGCTCGTGCAGCTGCTCGTGGGGCTCGCCCGACAGCCGGTTGACCATACGGCCGCGCCGCACCGCCGGCCGCGCCAGCATCGCATCGCACCAGCGCTGCACGTTCTTGTATTCGTGCACCGCGAGAAACTCGGCCGCGCCGTACTGGTTGAACCGCGCCAACCCGCCGTACCACGGGAAGCAGGCCATATCGGCGATCGTGTACTCGGGGCCGGCGACCCATTGGCTCTCGCCGAGCCGGCGGTCGAGCACATCGAGCAGCCGCTTGGTCTCCATCGTGAAGCGGTCGATCGCGTATTCGATCTTGTAAGGCGCATAGGCGTAGAAATGGCCAAAGCCGCCGCCGAGATAGGGTGCGCTGCCCATCTGCCAGAACAGCCACGACAGGCACTCGGCGCGCGCCGCCGGATCGGCCGTCGTCGGCAGAAACTCGCCGAATTTTTCCGCAAGATGCATCAGGATCGCGGCGGTCTCGAAGACGCGGATCGGCTTTGGCCCGCTGCGGTCCATCAGCGCCGGGATCTTCGAGTTGGGGTTGATCGCGACAAAGTCGCTGCCGAACTGGTCGCCATCGCCGATCTTGATCAACCAGGCGTCGTACTCCGCGCCCTTGTGGCCCTTGGCCAGCAGCTCTTCGAGCATGATCGTGACCTTGACGCCGTTCGGCGTGCCGAGCGAATAAAGCTGCAGCGGATGCTTGCCGACCGGCAGTTTCCGCTCGAACTGCGCGCCCGCAGTTGGCCGGTTGATGTTGGCGAACCGGCCCTCGGCGGGCTTGTTGACCCAGACCTTGGGCGGCGCGTAGTCGGACGCATCGGTCATCGCTGAGACTCCTGGCGTTAGGGGAGCGCCGTCGAGGCGCTGTCAGTCCAGCTTACACAATGCGGCGCGGGCAGCGCAGCCACCAAATCTGTGCACCGGGCGATAGCAGGCATAGCCGGGACCCTGCGGCCAGACCGCGGCCTTGTTGGCGGCGGGGCGGCGTGCGATGCTGGCGGCTCATTCCACAGGTTCACGGGAGGGAATCGTGGCGAAATACATGCTCGTCAGCTTCAAGACCTGCCCCTGGGTGCAGCGCTCGGCGATCATCCTGCGGGAAAAGAACACGCCGTTCGAGTTCCGCCATATCGAGCCTGACAACCGGCCCGATTGGTTTCTCGCGATCTCGCCGCACAAGAAGGTGCCGGTGATCCGCATCGACGACCGCGACTCGCTGTTCGAGTCGAACGCGATCAACGAATACCTCGACGAGACCATCGCGCCGCGGCTGCATCCGGAGGATCCGGTGCAGCGGGCGGTCAACCGCGCCTGGACCGACTTCCTGCCGACATTCTCGGACATGGTGACTGGCCAGGCCTATTCGGAGGATGAGGCGGAGTACAAGGCCGAC
>JAFAWI010000068.1 GCA_019241915.1 Alphaproteobacteria bacterium | reverse complement strand
GGTCGATGCGGGCATCGAGGAGCTGCTGATTGACCTGCAGCTCGTCGGCGCGGGCGCCGGCAAGTCCGGTCAACATCGCCAACGCCGCCGTGCTGCCGCCCAGCGCCGCGATGATGCCGAAATTCCGATTGACTCTCATAGCTCCCCCAATCTCAGGTTGCCCTTGACGACAAGCGAGGGCACCAAACCCTCTTGCTCTATGATATTGTGTGATGATATTGCGCGCTAGCCCTTTAAGCGCGGTTTACGCGAAAAGTGATCTTTTCAGCGCAGCGTTGCCGCTATGCCACACTTGGCGCAGGGCTTTGATTTTCCCTGCGATGCAGCTCCTGCG
This sequence comes from Alphaproteobacteria bacterium, assembly GCA_019241915.1. Lineage (GTDB taxonomy): Bacteria > Pseudomonadota > Alphaproteobacteria > ATCC43930 > CGMCC-115725 > DATARH01. Next base: position 4,535 of record JAFAWI010000068.1, on the reverse strand, counting down.
GACGCGCTCACCGCGCGTTTCGGGCGATTAACCGGGACGCCCCCTCAGCACCAGTGTCTTCTAGAACTTGAAGCCCACCCTGGCGCCGCCGCTGGTAATCCCGGCATTGTGCTTCCCGAGATTGGCGTTGGAGATGTGGTCGAGGATAGCAGAAACACTGATCGTCGGCGTCACCTGAAAGCCCAGTTCGGCGCTCTCGCGGAACAGGACCGGCGAGCCGAGCCGCTTTCGCCCGAACGGCGCGTTGTCGATAAAACCATCCTGATAGGCGCCGCCGAGACTTCCGGTTGCGAACAGATAATCGCCCGGCGCGAACAGGTTCTGGATCAGCGAAATGCCCCAGGTGAGCCCAAAATAGCCGTCGCTGGTATTGCGGTCGGTATTGATGTCGCCGCCGAGATGCGGCCGCGGCGAGCCGATCACCGACAGAATATCCGGCGAGGTAAACAGCAATTCGATGTTCACATCGGGGCCGCGCTCGATGCTGTCGCCGAGAAACCCGATATCGTGCGCGAGGACGCCGGCCTTGACCTCGTCGATTAAGCCCAGTGTGGGACGCGGGTTGGGCGGCAGCGGCGCGAACCCGAGCGTGGTGCCCGGACTCTGGGCCGCCGCTCCGTTCGCGGCTGCGGCCACCGCCGCCATCGCCGCGGCCGCCATCGCGCGCGCCATCAGCCTCATCCGCAGCCCTCTCCCGCTCCGCACATAGAACCTTCCGCAGTTCGCGTGAAGTTACCCAGGCGGCCGGGTCTTGCCAATCGCTATGATCGGCGAAACGGGACCAGCTTCTTCAGCCGCGCCGACCAGACGTGGCGCCCAAGCTCGCGGCGGACGACGTTGGCGTCGGTGACCCAGTTGAGCTGGATCGATTGCCGGCGACCGACATGCGCTTGATGCCCGTGGAAAGAGACCTCGCTCCGGCGAAATGCCACCAGAGTGCCCCCGACGGGCGCGATCTCCGCGGCATAGTCGGACAGATCGTCGGCGCTGCGCAGCAGACGAAGCCGCCCTGCCGCGGCATCCCAGCCGGGGTTCATATAGATCAGCACCGTGACGAGCTTGCTTGCCGAATCGGTATGGATGCCGCCGTCGTCGCCGTCGCTGTAGCCGCGCAACGTGATCATTGTGGGTCGGCCATCGAGCGAGAGGTGGAACCGATCTTCGATCACGGCCTGCATCGCCGGCCCTTGCAGCTCGTCGGCGAGCTGCCGAAACAGCGGCGTGCAATGCACCGTCGAGAGCGGGTAGCTGCCGTGCCCGCGCAGCGCCGGAAATTGGTCGACCAGCGACGGAAGTGCGGTTTCGTCGAGAAAATCCTCGACGATGAGATAATCGAAGGGGTCGCTTTGAAGCGGCGTCGCCCGCAAGCGCGCAAGATCGAGCAGAGCCATGCCGCCATCATCCGGCTTTTGAACCGCGGCGCAATGCCATGACGGAGCCTGCCGGGAGGGCAATTCGCCGCTCGCCGCCATCGCCGCGGTGCGGTAGACGTAGCGTCGCCAATCGCAACCAAGCCGCGACAAGGTGAATGGAACAGCGCTGGGGCCTGCCCCTCATCGCCTGGCCGTCTCGGCTGCGTCCGAATTATTGGGACTTGGTGGCGCTGCCGCTCGTCTTCGGCGCCCTGGCGCTGCTCGCGTGGGGCGGGATGGCCATGGGCGCCCATTACCATATCGGCGACGCGCTGGCGGTCAGCCTCGACCCGTGGCGCCTGCCGGAATACGCCTTGCGGACCGTGCTCCGCATGGCCGCCGCCCTCGTCGCGTCGCTGGTTTTCAGCCTCGGCTACGCCGCGCTCGCCGCGAAAAACCGCAGCGCCGAAAAGATCCTGATCCCGGTGCTCGACATCCTGCAGTCGGTGCCGATCCTCGGCTTTCTGTCGATCACGGTCACCGGCTTTATCGCGCTGTTCCCTGGCCGGCTGCTTGGCGTCGAATGCGCCGCCATCTTCGCGATCTTCACGTCGCAGGCGTGGAACATGACGTTCAGCCTCTACCAGTCGCTGCGCACGGTGCCGGGCGAATTGATCGAAGCGGCGCGCATGTACCACCTGTCGGCATGGCAGCGGTTCTGGCGCCTCGAAGTTCCGCACGGCATCCCCGCGCTCGTCTGGAACATGATGATGTCGGTCTCCGGCGGCTGGTTTTTCGTCGTCGCGTCCGAGGCAATTACCGTCTCGGGGCAGACGATCCTGCTGCCCGGCATCGGCTCTTATATCGCGACGGCGATTGCCGACCGCGACCTTGCCGCCATCGGCTATGCGGTGCTGGTGATGCTGGTCGTGATCATCCTTTACGACCAGTTGCTGTTTCGGCCGCTGCTCGCGTGGTCGCGCAAATTTCAAGGCGATTCGGCGGAGGACGAGATCAACATACGGCCTTGGTTCCTGATCGTGATGCAGCGCGCGCAGTTCTTCGATCTGGTCCAGGCGGCGGTGCTTGCGCTCAACCGCGCGCTGGACCGCATCCTCACCGCGCTGGGCCGCCATTGGCGTCCCGAGGGCTCCGCGCGGCGCGCAGCCGCGACCACATCCCACCGCATCGAGCAGGTTTTCGACGTCGCGCTGTTGCTGCTGACCCTGGCTTCGATCCTGTGGATTGTGCAGTTCATCCACCAGAGCGTGTCGGTCGGGGAGATCGGCTGGACTTTTGTGCTGGGCGCAATCACCGCGCTGCGCGTGCTGGTACTGATTGCGCTGGCCTCGCTGATCTGGGTCCCGATCGGCGTGTGGATCGGCCTGCGGCCGCAGATCGCGGACCGAGCGCAGCCGGTGGTCCAGTTTCTCGCGGCGTTCCCGGCCAACCTTTTCTTTCCGGCGGCGGTAGTGCTGATCCTGGCGTTTCGCCTCAACCCGGAGATATGGCTCAGCCCGCTGATGATCCTCGGCACGCAGTGGTACATTCTGTTCAACGTCATCGGCGGGACGACGTCGCTGCCGGCCGAGCTTCGTCTCGCGGCCGGCAATCTGGGCGTGCGCCACTGGTTGTGGTGGCGTCGCGTAATGCTGCCGGCGATCTTCCCTGCCTATGTGACCGGAGCCGTGACGGCGGCCGGCGGCTCGTGGAACGCCAGCATCGTCTCTGAGGTGGTGCAATGGGGCGACACGACGCTGCATGCGACCGGGCTCGGCGCCTATATCACGCAATATACGGCGGAGGGCGACGCACCCCGCATCGCGCTGGGGATCGGCGTGCTCTGCCTATATGTGCTGGCATTCAACCGGCTGCTGTGGCGGCGGCTGTATAACCTCGCGGCGGAACGGCTGCGTCTTGATTGAGGTCTCCAGATGACCGGCGATGCCTCCACTCTGCTGCGTGCGACCGCGATCTCGAAAACGTACCGCACGCCGGACCATATTGGCCGCCTGGTGCTCGAGCGGGTCGACTTCACGCTGCGCGAGGGCGAAATCGTGGCTATCCTCGGCAAGTCAGGCTCAGGCAAATCGACGTTCCTGCGCATTCTGGCGGGGCTGATCCCCGCCAGCGGTGGCGAGGTCGTCTATCGCGGGCAGCCGGTGCTCGGCCCGGCGCGCGGTGTGGCCATGGTGTTCCAGAGCTTTGCGCTGTTCCCCTGGCTGACGGTGCTCGGCAACGTCGAACTCGGCCTGGAAGCGCAAGGCATCGGCGCGGCGGAACGGCGCCGTCGCGCCGTTGACGCGATCGATGTGATCGGCTTGGACGGCTTCGAGAACGCCTATCCCAAAGAGCTGTCGGGCGGGATGCGGCAACGCGTCGGCTTTGCCCGCGCGCTTGTCGTCAACCCCGACATCCTGCTGCTCGACGAACCGTTCTCGGCGCTCGATGTGCTCACGGCCGAAACCCTGCGCAATGACCTGCTCGATCTATGGAACGAGAGCCGGATCCCGACCAAAGGCATTTTGATGGTTTCGCACAATATCGAAGAGGCGGTCGAGATGGCAGATCGCATCCTGATCTTCGGCAGCGACCCCGGCCGCATAAACGCCGAAATACCCGTGCCGATGCCGCATCCGCGCGACTGGGAGAGCCAGCAATTCCGCCAGATCGTCGATCAGGTCTATACCCTGCTGACAACCGTCCCCGGCCGCGACGGGCGGCGCGGCGCGAAGCCGGAGCCGATCGGTGTCGGCTACAGGTTGCCCGATGCCGCGGTGCAGCAGTTCAGCGGACTGATCGACAGCCTCGCCGAGCCTCCGTTTGACGGTCACGCCGACCTGCCGCAGCTCGCCGACGAGGCAAGCCTCAACGACGATGAGCTGTTTCCGCTGGTCGAGGCGTTACAATTGCTGGGCTTAGCCCATGTAAGCGGTGGCGACATCGATATCACGCCCGCCGGCCGGCAATATGCCAATGCCGATATGCTGACGCGAAAGCTGATCTTTGGTGATGCGGTGCTGAAGCACATTCCGCTCGCCGCGCACATCCGCAGGGTGCTCGACGAGCGCCCTGGGCACCGCGCACCCGCGGCAAGGTTCCTGCGCGAACTCGAGGACCATTTGTCGGAGGAGGAAGCCGGCCGCGTGCTGGATACGCTGATCAACTGGGGCCGCCACGCCG
>JAFAWI010000039.1 GCA_019241915.1 Alphaproteobacteria bacterium | reverse complement strand
CCGGTGCCGATCGCATGCGCCGGCTTGGGTGCGGCCGTCATCCCGACGGCGCCGGCGAGAGCGGCGGTAACGGCGAGCGCCCGGCCGGTCCGACCGGCAAGAATAGCTAGGTTCATTTCACTTCCTCCTGTGTTGCCGGTGCGGCCGGCAAAGAGCCGCCGCACCCCCTGTCGGTGGGGTAACGCCCCGCTCGCGTATCAATTCCCTGCCGCTGGCACGGACGCCGCAGGCCGTGCCCGTCTGCGCCCGTGCGGCGGGTTGCGCGCCGCAGCGCCGCTGCTGCCCGTGGCATCCCGGCGCCGACCGCGCCCCCTGTCGTTTTAAGTTTTCTTAAACCTTGCTGCCGCACAGTCGCGCTGGCCGTGCCAAGGGAGCCCCGACCTTGAATGATCTCAGCCTGTCAGCGGTGCCGGTCGCGACCGAGATCGATGTGCTCGACGCAAAAGAATCATGGAGCGAATACCGCCTCGCCGACGGCACCGTGCTGCGCGTCAAGCCGATCATGATCGCGGTGACGCGGGTCGAGGGCATGGACGACGGCCGCAACGAACCGGTCTACAACCTGAAATCGACGCTGGTGACCGACGTCCGCGGCGCGAAGCCGGCTCCGCCTCCCGCCGAATGAGCACCCGCGCGGTTCAGGAAACGCGGACGAGCGACTGGCACAGCACGCGCACCTGCTCGGCGCAGACGTCGTGGGCCACGACCGAGGATCCGGCGCTCTGCATCGTCAACGCGCCGATGCCGGCGCTGGTCATCCGCTTCGGCGGCGCCAGCGGCCTCGCGTTTGCGCTGGCGCAATCGGCCGCCGCCGCGCCTGTGCCTCGGTGGCCGCTGCCGCCCGCCGCAGCGCAGCCGGCGAAACCTCGGTCAAGCGCCGCTGCGGCCGCCGCGACTCCGGTTCCCGCGCCCGAAAGCGCTCCAGACGCGGCCGCAACCGCGCTTGCCGCCGCGAACGCGGTAGACGAGCCCGCTGTCGCACCCGCCGGTTTACCGGTCCCGGCGGCGGAGCAAACGGCCGAAACCCCGGCCCCAACCGCGGATGCGGCGCCACCGGCCGAACCCGAACCGCCAGCGGAAAAGCCGCCGAACAGCAACCGGATCGAGCTGATCATCGACTCGCTGCCGCATCACGAGCTGACCGAACCGATGGCGGTGACGATCGACCCGCTCGGCGACGAGATGTTCACCGCGACGATGCCGGTTCTCGAAGTCGCCGCGACCGGCAACAGCATCGGCGAAGCGCTGCTCTTCCTCAAAGAGCAGATCGAGTCGATGTACGAGGACCTGAACCGCCGGGCGCCGCATCTGACGCCGGAACAGAAGACGACGCTGCAGATGCTGCACACCTACGTCGCCGCCGCACCCGCGCCGCGCAAGTCGCGCTGGCTTTAGCCGGCGCAGCCGATTTCCAATCGGCAGCGCAACAGGCGCCGATCGAGCGGTTGCACCCTTCGCTCGCGTCAGGCGGTCTCGGTCTCGTTTTTCGCGTCGAGACGCATGCGCCACCGCGACAGCCCCTTCGACCCCGCGCCCGGTCCGTCTTCCGCGGCGGCTTCCGCCGGCTCCAGTTCGGCAACCGCCACCGGCTCGGCGTGCGCGCCGGCCGGCGCGGGCTCGGGGACGTGTTTGGCCGCGACCGCATACGCGACCCGCTCGAGCGTCTCGATCTCCTCGAGATCGGCTTCAAGCGCCTTGAGCTCGTCGGCGTAACGCGCCTGGATCGCGGCGCGGCGCCCCTTCAGTTCCTCTTTCACCTGCTGGAGGTATTCCGGGGTCAAATTCCACATGACGGACGGCCGCTTGTTTGCGTTGCCCTCAGTGAACCGCAAAACCGGTTAAATCCTCGCTAACGAACGCGGGCTCGGCGGCCCCAAAGCCACTCAGCCCGTCGGCGCGCCCGACTTGCGCTCGCGGATACGCGTATGCAGGTTGTTGACGATCATCCCGGTCAGGCGCTCGTCGTGCATAAACAGCCGCTGGCCGATCGGATAGGGGTCCTGGTCGGTGACCGCGACCTTGTCGCCGAGAATTTCCGCGGGGGTCACCCCCTTGTCGACAAAGCGCTCGATGTAGCCGACCCAATTCTCGACGATCTGCGCCTGCTCCTTGAGATAGGCCTTGCCGCATTGCTCGCCGTGGCCCGGCACGATGATTTCGGCGTCGAGCGCCTCGATCGACTTCAACGCCGCCAGCCATTCCCACGGGTCGCATTCCTGCAGCCACGAGCGGCATTTGTGGAACACGTTGTCGCCGGTGAAGACAACGCCCTCCTCCGGCACGTAGACCGAGGTCTGCGGCGCGGTGTGGCCGGGGTGATGGATGACCTGAAAGGTATGGTCGCCGACGTTGATGGTCATGCCGTCGGTGAACGTGACGGTCGGACCGTGCGGGTCGCTGTAATCCGGGTGGCCGAGCAGGAAGACGCTGTCGGGGTCCATCTGCTTCAGCCGCTCGCGTTTTTCGTCGATCGTGCCGAACTGCGCGAGGTAGCGCTCGAAACATTCCTGGAGCTTGACCTGGCCGACCACCGGGACATTCGGGAAATAGGCGTTCCCCGAGATGTGGTCGCCGTGCGGCTCGGTGTTGATCAGGTAGCGGATCGGCGCCTTCTCCTCGAGCATCTCACGCCAGCGCACCGCGTCGATCGGCTGCTGCGGCGTGTCGATCATCACGTAGCCGTCGCTGGTCTCGACAAAGCTCGGGTTGCAGCCGGCGTAGTAGATTTCGGTAAAGCTGTGCGGTCCGACCCGGCGCATGCGCTTCCTCCCTGGCGATACGCCTTCATTATGCCGCGCTGCGCCGCCGAACTATAGCCCCGCAACCTCGATCCAAGACGATGCTGCGGTCGCAAGAACCGGCCGGGAGGCCCTTGGGGAGGGGCCTGCCCGGCATTTCGCCCGGTCGGGGAAGCTGTTCGCACCGGGCTTGGCAGAGACCGTATCCGCCTTTGGCCCCAGCCGGTGTGACCTACGTCACACTGCGCGAATTTTTTTAAAACGCCGCCGCCGCTTTAGCACCGCCCCCTCGCGGCGCGGGATTTCGGCGGCGCACGGCTACCCGATTTGGCGTCGTTGCCCGCGCCGCGCGAATGCCGCCCTGCGGCAGACACCCTTCCCCGCTCCGGCAATAAATGCGTAATCTGCCGCTGACGTTTTTGCGATCGGG
>JAFAWI010000618.1 GCA_019241915.1 Alphaproteobacteria bacterium | reverse complement strand
GGTCGCCTTGTAGTGCTGCGCCTGCTCCGCATAGGCCTCGATCGAGTTGTGGATTTCCGAACTGGCATACGCACCGATGCTGTCGCGGCAGGTGCCGATCAGGCGGTGGATCGGCAGGCCTGCGACCTTGCCTGCGATGTCCCACAGCGCGATGTCGACCGCGCCGATCGCGCGGACGCTGGCCGCGCGCGCCCGCGCCCACAGCAGGCGGTTGAGCCGCTCGCGATCGAGCGGGTTCTGCCACATGACGATCGGTTTCAAGAAATGGATGAGCCCCGGCCCGTCGAGGCTCGCCGGGTTCGACGAGGTGCCGAGGAAGGCGTGGCCCTCAATCCCCTCGTCGGTGACGAGGCGCAACAAACCAAGATCGCTCTTGCCCGTGGGCCGCGCGGAATGGTGCCCGTAGGTGGTTGCCGGAATGCTCTCCCAGGCGAACAAGGTCAAGGTAACGTCGGTGATCTTCATCGGCGGCCTCCGGTGAGGGGCGGCATCAAATCGCGATAGCGATGCAGGCGACAAGCGTATAATCGGGGCGATGACGAGGTGCTCCACGCGGTGACGGCAGTTCAGCCGTTTGGCCAAATCGCCGCCGATCGACGAGCCGCACCGCGGCACGCCTTGATCGACCGCCGACGAACACATCGACAAGATCGCCGAGCCCTGGCCCCGCTCGCCATAAAATCGCCCTATCTGCGGTCTATCCCGCGGCGACCGGTCTCTTCGACCTCATGCGCGGCGCCGACGGTATTGCGGCTCGCGCCGAAACTGGCGTCCGGATTGACTGCCGGAACGGGGAAGATTTTTGGTGACGACGTCTCGTTCGGCTAATAGATGAGCGTCTCGGGGACGGATGGGGCAGAGCTCGAATGGGGGTGATCATCGGCATGTTCAGTCAACTGGCCAGGCTGGGGGTCAGCCGCGCCGCCGCGTTCTTTTATGCCGTCGCGGTAGGTGTCGCGGCCAACATCGTGATCCAGCACTTTACCCCCGATCCGGCCCATCCCGCCGCGGTCGAGGTCAGGCCTGCGGTCGCTAAGCCGATCGAGGCGCCCGTCGCCAGCGCGCCTATCCCGCCGAAGCCGGGCGCCGCTCCGGCAGTCGACGGGGGCGGCCCTGTCGTGGCGCTGCGGCCATCCGCGCCGGCGACTGCGGCCATACCCACCGCGCCGTCGTCCGTCATAGCAAATCCGACGATACCGCCCGCCGCTTCGTCGGTTTCGGCAAGCCTGCCGAACCCGGCGCTGATGACGCCGCCGCCCCTGAAACCGACGGCCCTGCCCGGCAGCCCGTCACCCGCCACCGCGGCGCCGCCTGCCGGGCCCGACAAGCCGGCGACGACGATCGAAGCCACCGCGCTGCCGCCCGCCGCGGTACCGGCGCCCGACGCGCCGGCACCGATCTCGCTGCTGCCCCCGCCCGACAAGCCGGCGGACAAGGCCGCTGGCGACGACCCGCCGCCGGCGCCCAAACCCGGTCCCGGGAGCGGCGGACTTTATTAGCCGAGGGCGGTCGGTCGCGGTCCTCCGGCATGGCCCGGGGCCCGGCTGCAACCCTCTCGCGCTTGCAGAAAGCCCGCCTGCGCAGGCCGTGGGGGGACGCCTACCGCTTCGTGCCGGCGCAGCAATGCAGCGCATGCGACGCGAGCAGCGTTCCTTCCGCCGCCGCCCGGTCGCGCGCCGCCCGCCACACTGCGCGCTCGTCCGCGTCGAGCAGCGACAGCGCATGATCCTCGCGGTAGCGCCAGATCGGCCCGTCCGGCCGATCGAGCGTGATCATCGCCGGGTAGCACACCAGGTCGGCAAGCCCTGCCTGCCGCATCAGCCGGTAAAGGCCGGCGTCGGCTACGCCGCGCGGTCCCACCGAGCGCGGCGTCGGCGTCACCTTGCGGCGGATCGCCTCGGGCAGGTCGAGGTTCCACCATTGCGGCAGGTCAGTCGCGCGCACCGCCACCGCAACCCGTCCGCCGGGCCGCACCACGCGGATGATCTCGGCGATCGCCTTGTCCGCGTCGCACTCCTCGAACACCGTTACCGAGAACGCGCAGCCAAAGCCGGCATCGGGGAAGGGCAGCGCCTCGGCGTTGCCCGGCCGGAACTCGATCCGCCCACCGAGACCGTCTTCCTCGGCCAGTGCCGCCGCCTCGCCGAGCGCGAAATTGTTGGGGTCGACCGCGATGATCGGGTTGTCGACCAGCCGCGCCAACTGCCGGTCGAGCGAGCCGGCGCCGCAGCCGACATCGAGAATCGCTTCGCCGGGCTGCGGCGCCAACGCCTCGACGAGGCTGCGAAACATCGCGCGATAGGTCGGCATCGCCGCGCGGTCCTCGAGCATCGCCACCCCGCCGAGATGCCGCCCGCCGAGCCGGATCACGGTAAACTGACGGGCGAGCGCCGGCACAGCGGGGTCCCATTGCGACGCTGCGAGAAAGAACGGCAACAGCACCAGCGCGGGGCCGCTGCCTTCGATCCGGTAGCTGATCCCGGCGAAACTGCCGGAGCCGGCCCCGATCGGGGTATCGGCCGCGATGCCGCCGAGAAAGTCGCGCATCGCGCCGACCAGCTCGGCGGTGCAGTCCTTTGCGGTGTCGGCCCAGCCCTCCCCCTCGTAGCCGTCGAGCATCACCCGGCTGGCTCCGGGCAGCCGCGGGGCCGCCACCCGCACGGTCTCGGCGGTCGGTCCGTACTCGCCGGCAACCATCAGCACCCGCTCGGGCATCGCCGCGAACGGTTCGGGATCGAGCCGCACCGGGGTCACGCAGACGACCCCGCCGACCCGCTCGGGGTGCGCCGCCGCCAGCCCCGCCATGTCGCTGACGATTTGGCTTGCCAGATGCGCCCGCCCAATCCCCAGATGATCGAACAGCGCGACGATGCGGTCAGTGGGGGTCATGGCGTCGGCGTCACGCCACGACCCCGGCGGCGCGCATTTCGGCGATCTCGCCGGCGCTGTACCCGTATTGCCGTAGCACCTCATCGCTGTGCTCGCCTGGGGTGCGCGGCGCGGCGCGCGGCGGCACCTTGTCCTGGCCGGCGAGAAAGAACGGGCTGTCGATCGTCCACAGAGCTGGATCGTCAACATATGGCTTGAGAAAACCGGCGGCGAGCACCTGCTCGTCATCCCGGATGTCCTCAACCCGTCCGACGATGCCAAAGATGATCCCGGCCTGGTCCAGAACCCGCCGCCAATGCGCGAGGTCGTGGCGGGCGAAGAGGCGGTCGAAGATCGCTACCAGCGCGTGCGCATGCTTGTTGCGCTCCGGATCGGTCGAAAAACGCGGATCGTCGAGCTCGCCGCCGTGGTCGAAGCAGGCCTTGAACTTCGCCCAGCGCCACTCGTCGGCCGCGATCGACAGCAGCAGCCAACGCCCGTCCTTGCACTGGTAATGCACGCGCAGCGCCGACAGGGCCTCCTCGCGCGGCGGCTGCGGCCGCACCGTGTCGCCGCACAGCGCCGCCTGCACGGAGCAGGCATTGGCCCACAGCCCATTCGCCAGCAGCGACGAGCCGACGTAGTTGCCCTTGCCGGTCTTCTCGCGCTGATAGAGCGCGGTGACGATTGCCGCGTAGGTGCCCATCGCCGAGGGATGGTCGCCCATGCCGGGCAGCGACCGTGCCGGGGTCACCTGCTCGCCGGACCGAACCAGATCCATCAAGCCGGTGCGGGCCCACCATGCGGTCGCGTCAAACCCCGGCTTGTTGGCCTCGGGCCCGCTCTCGCCATAGCCGGTGAACGATGTGTAGATCAGCCGCTCGTTCAGATGTTTCAAATCCTCGTAGCGGATGCCGAGCCGACCGCGCGCCGGCGGCGGGTAGTTGGTGATGAAGACGTCGGCCGCCTCGACGAGCCGGTGCAGCACCGCGCGCCCGGCCTCCTGGCGCAGGTCGAGCGCCAGACTTTTTTTGTTGCGCGCATCGAAGAAGAAGCCGGGGTTGAGCGGCGGCCGTCCCGGCGCGGGCGTCCCGCGGCGGCGATAGGGGTCGCCCATGCCGGGCGGTTCGATCTTGACGACTTCGGCGCCGAAATCGCTCATCACCGTCGCCGCCGCCGGCCCCGCGATAAAGCTCGCGCAGTCGATCACCTTGAGCCCGTCGAAAATGCGCTCGCCCATGCGAGGTCTCCTTTCGCGGCCATTTCAGCACAGAGGCCGAGCGGTCGGCGAGGGGCGACGTGCGGCGGTCACACTGCAGCCACAAAAGCCTGTTGTGATGGCGCCTCGCCCTATCCAGCCTGACTACCCGAGCCACGGAGGAGACCCGATGAAACTCAATCCGTACCTGACTTTCACCGGCCAATGCGAGACGGCCTTCAAGTTCTACGAGAAGGTTTTGGGCGGCAAGATCGACGCCATGATGACCGCCGAAGGCACACCGATGGAGCAGCACGTGGCGCCCGATTGGCGCAAAAAGATCATGCACGCGCGGCTGACGGTCGGCGGCACGGTGTTGATGGGCAGCGATGCGCCGCCTGACCGGGCCGAGCCGATGAAGGGCATTACCGTCACCCTCAATATCGATGAGCCGGCCGAGGCCGATCGGGTGTTTCAGGCCTTATCGGAAAAAGGATCGGTCGGCATGCCGATACAGGAGACATTCTGGGCGCACCGCTTCGGCATGGTCACCGACCAGTTCGGTACCCCCTGGATGATCAATTGCGAGAAACACGCCTAGGCCATGCTGCGGCGGGGCCCAGCTTCGCCGCGCCCATGCCGCCTTCCGTGACCGTCAAACATCCAGCCGGTACGCGTCGCCGTCCTTGACGATGCGGCCGGCGGTGGCGCCGGCAAAATGCGTGCCGATCACCAGCACCGGGCGGCTTGCCAGCTCGGCGAGCATCCGTTCGCGCGTGCGGCGACCCATTTCGGGGTCGCTGTCGGCGGTCGAGCACCATTCGGGATGCGCGATCTGACACGGGTGGTGCATGAAGTCGCCGGTGATCAGCGCCTCCTCGCCCCTCGACTTGATGACCACGCTGACATGCCCCGGCGTATGGCCGACCGTCGGGATCAGGCCGATCTCGTTGGTGATGCGATGGCCGGTCTCGACCAGGTCTACCAGCCCGGCATCGTGCACCGGCTTGACCGAGTCGGCGAACACCGCCGCCATGTCCTCGCGCTCGTGCTGCTGCCGCCAATGTGCGAACTCGACCCGCCCCATCAGGTAGCGCGCCTTGGGGAACGTCGGCACCCATTTGCCACCGACGAGCATCGTGTTCCACCCGACGTGATCGACGTGCAGATGCGTGCACAGCACCGTATCGATCGATTCTCGGGCGAAGCCCGCGGCTTCTAGATCGCGCAGGAACGGCAGCTGCAGATTGTTCCAGGTCGGAATGCGGCGGCCCTGCTTGTCGTTGCCGAGGCAGGTGTCGACGACGATGCGCTGCCCGTTTCGGCCGCCGCCCGGCGCCTCGATGACCAGCGCGTGGATGCTCATCTTGAGCCGGCCGCGCTCGTCGGCGAAATGCGGTTGCAGCCATTTGATCGGCAGGATTTCCTCATGCGTTGCTTGCGGCAGGATAAACCGGCTGCCGCCGGTCACCTCCATCTCGACGATCTTGGTCACCGTCACATCGCCGATCCGCCACTTCATGCCGCTTCCCCCCGTGTCCTTGCCACGAAGCTTA
>JAFAWI010000475.1 GCA_019241915.1 Alphaproteobacteria bacterium | reverse complement strand
GCACGCCGCGGCCGCGGCGCGGCAGCGCAGGATCGCCGCGTCGCGCTCGACCACCAGTTTGGCGCCACCGTGGCCGAGCGGGCGCGGCCAGACCTTGTCCTCGATCAGCACCGCCGCGGCACCGCGGCGGGCGTAGGCGCGGATCGTCTTCTGTACCGCCAGCGCGTTGCCGTGTCCGGTGTCGCCGTCGGCCAGCCACAGCACGTCCGGCGCGACAGCGATGCAAGTCTCGACCGCGTCGGCCATTTCCGCAAACGTCACGAGATCCTGGTCTGGCATCGCCAGACGCATCGCCGAGACGCTGGAGCCGGAGACAAAGCCGGTGCGAAAGCCCGCCTCGGCGATCAGCCGGGCGCCCATGCCGTCGCCACAGCCAGGCATGACCTGCAACGCCGGCTCGTCGAGCAAAGCCTTTAGGGCGGCGGCGTGCGGGCGCATCGCGGTTCCTTTCGCGGGTTGGATTCGCGCGATGCTAACCGGCATCGCGCAGGACGGCGAGCAATGCCGCGCCGTAGCGGTCGAGCTTGCTGCGACCGATACCCGGGATGTCGCCGAGCGCGGCGAGCGAGCCCGGCCGCCGCCGCGCGACCTCGACCAGGGTCGCGTCGTGGAAAATCACGTAGGGCGGCAACTCCTGGCGCTTTGCCTCGTCAAGCCGCCAGGCGCGCAGCTTCTGCCACAGCGCCTCCGCCGCAGGATCGAGCACGATCCCGGCTGCCGCCTTGCCGCCGGATTTGCGGCTGCGCCCGCGCTCGCGCGGCGTCTCACGGCGAAACCGCAGCTCGCATTCGCCGCGCAGCACCTTGCGCGCGCTCGGCGCCAGCATCAGCCCGCCATGCCCCTCGGGATCTGGCGCCAGATGCCCTTGCGCCAGTAGTTGGCGGATCACCGACATCCAGCCGCGCGCGTCGAGCTCGCCGCCGATGCCGAAGGTCGACAGCTTGTCGTGGGCGAGCTGTCGCACGCGGTCGGTGGCGTTGCCGGTCAGCACGTCAACGAGGTGGTGCGCGCCAAAGCGCTGACCGGTGCGGTACACGGCGGACAGCGCCTTTTGCGCGGCGACTGTGCCGTCCCAGCTTTCCGCGCCCGGGTCGCGGCAATTGTCGCAATTGCCGCACGGCTCGTCGCGGCGCTCGCCGAAATAGCCGAGCAGGGCTTGGCGGCGGCAGCCGACCGTCTCGCAAAAACCGATCAGCGCCTCCGATTTCTGCCGTTCGATGCGGCGCTGCTGCTCGCCGATATCGGCCGCCTCGGTCAGCCGGCGCAGGTTCATCACATCGGCCATGCCGTACGCCATCCAGGCGTCGGCCGGGAGGCCGTCCCGCCCGGCGCGGCCGGTCTCCTGGTAATAGGCTTCGAGGTTTTTCGGTGCGTCGAGATGGGCGACAAAACGCACGTTGGGCTTGTTGATGCCCATGCCAAACGCGACGGTGGCGACGACGATGACGCCCTCCTCGTGCAGGAAGCGCTCCTGGTGCAGCGCGCGCGTTTCGGGCGGCAACCCGGCATGGTACGGCAGCGCCTCGCGGCCGCGCGCCGAGAGCCATGAAGCGGTCTCTTCGACCGCACGCCGGGTCAGGCAATAGACGATTCCGGCGTCGCAGGGGTGCTCGGCACGGAGAAAGCGCAGCAAATCCTCGCGCGCGCTGCGTTTCTCGACGACCCGATAGAACAAGTTCGGCCGGTCGTAGCCGGCCGCGAACAGTCGCGCCTCTTCGAGATGCAGCCGCACCGCGATGTCGCGCCGCGTCGGGGCGTCCGCGGTGGCGGTCAGCGCGATCAGCGGCGTCGCGGGAAACTGCTCCTTGAGGACGCCGAGCCCCTGATAGTCCCGCCGGAAATCGTGGCCCCATTGCGAAATGCAGTGCGCTTCGTCGATCGCGAACAGCGCGAGCCGGCAGCGGCGCAGCAGGTCGAGGCAATGGGCCATCGCCAGCCGCTCTGGCGACAGGTAGAGCAGGTCGAGCTCGCCGTTGCGGGCGGCGCGCTCGATCGCGCCGGACTCGCCCGGCGGCAGGCCGGAGTTGAGCGCCGCCGCGCCCACACCGGCCTGGCGCAGCGCATCGACCTGGTCCTTCATCAAAGCGATCAGCGGCGAGACTACAATGCCGAGACCCGGCCGCAGCAGCGCCGGCAACTGATAGCAAAGCGACTTGCCGCCACCGGTCGGCATCAGCACGATGGCGTCGCCGCCAGCCACGACATGCTCGACGATCTGCTGCTGCTGGCCGCGGAATGCCGGGTAGCCGAAGACGCGCTGCAGCGCGGCGAGCGGTGTCTCCGTGCCTGGCTGGGTCAGGCCGTCCATGCGCTATCTTCCGCGCTCGGGGCAGGAAGGACAAACCATGAGCAATCCGGCCTTCCAATTCGACCATATCCACATCATCAGCGAGAATCCGCATGCTTCGGCGCAGTGGTACGTCGAGATGTTCGGCGCGACGATCGTCCGCGATACAGTAGCGCGCGCCGCGCCGCAGATATTTGTCGAGCTCGGCGGGATGACGATCCTGATTCGCGGCCGGCGGCCCGGCGAGGTGCCGGCGCCGGCGCGGCCGATCAGGGCTTACAGCGACTTCTCCAGCCATAATGCCTGGGGTACCGACCATTTCGGGTTTCTCTACAACGGCGATCTCACGGCGCTCTGCGACGATCTGCGCGCCAAGGGCGTGCGTTTTCCGGTCGAGTTGAAGCATGGTGTGGGCGGCAGCCTGCTGTGCTACGTCGCCGCGCCGGACGGGGTCAGCATCGAGCTGATGCAGGGCTGACCGCGGTGCGGCAACCCGGCTATCGTGGCTGCGGTGCAAGCGGAGGCAGGGAATGGCACGGCTCGACGGCAAGGTCGCATTCATCACCGGCGCGGGCACCGGCATCGGCCGCGCCACGGCCGTGTTGTTCGCGCGCGAAGGCGCCAAACTGGCCATTGCCGACATCGACGCCGCGGCGGGCGAAGAGAGCGCGCATCTCGCCGGCAACGGCGCCATCGCGATCCGCACCGACGTGACCGACCCCGACAGCCTGCAGAACGCGATCCGCCAGACCGTCGGCCTGTTCGGCCGGCTCGACGTGCTGCACAACAATGCCGGCGGCTCGACCGCGGCCGACAACACCGCGGTCGAGGCGCCGCTCGACGAATTCTGGCGCGCGATCAAGCTCGACCTTTTCGGCACGTTTCTGGGATGCCGCTTGGGCATTCCCGAACTGATCAAGTCTGGCGGCGGATCGGTGATCAACATGAGCTCCAACGTCGCGCTGATGGGCGTGCCTGGCCGCGATTGCTACACCGCAGCCAAGGGCGGCATCGCCGCGATCACGCGTTCGTTGGCTGTGGCGTATGCGCCGCAGAAGGTGCGGGTGAACGCGATCGCGCCGTCGGCCACGATGACCGCGCGGGTGCGGGCGCTGGTCGCCGCCAATCCGGCGCTGACCAAACTCGCCGAATCGCATCTGCTTGGCCTCATCGAACCCGAAGACATCGCCGCGACCGCGCTTTATCTGGCAAGCGACGAGTCGAGAATGGTTACCGGGCAGGTACTGCGGGTCGACAGCGGGGTGACCATCTCGTGACCACAATTCTCGCGATCCAACGCACCAGCCCGGCGGAACGCGCGCGCATTGCCGCGGTCGATCCGGCGGTGCGGTTCGTCGACGCCGGCGGTTGGTTCGACGGCGAGATGCGCGACAGTTGGCCTGCGTATACGGCAACGCGCTATCTCGGCCGCAGCGCTCTGGGATCGGGCACCAGGGAGGAGCGCGACCGGCTGCTGGCGGAGGCGGACATCATTCTCGGCGGGTTCCCGTTCCCGCTGGATCTGCGCGCCCGTGCGCCAAAGCTACGCTGGTTTCACCAGCGGCCGGCGGGCGCCAGCAACCTGCTGCGCGGCGATTTGTGGGGCAGCGACGTCATCGTCACGACCTCGCGCGGCTCCGCCAATTCACTGCCGATCGCCGAGTATGCGATCGCCTCGATCCTCTATTTCGCCAAGTCGCTGAACCGCGCTGCGGTCGATCGCGAGGCGGGGTCTTTCGATCACCGCGCCTACCGGTCGGTGCTGATCGCCGGCAAGACCGCCTGCGTCGTCGGCGCCGGCGGGATCGGGCAGGAGGTTGGCCGCCTCTGTGCAGCGCTCGGCATGCGCGTCGTCGGCACGCGCCGCTCGGCTGGCGGCGGCTTGCCACCCGGCTTCAGCGCGATCGGGGGGCCATCCGATCTCGACCGCTTCCTGGCGGACAGCGACGCGGTCGCGGTGTGCTGCCAATGGACGCCCGAAACGACCAACCTGTTCAACGCCGCACGTTTCGCGGCGATGAAGCCGGGCGGTATTCTCGTCAACGTCGCGCGCGGCGAGATCGTCGACGAGGAGGCGCTTGCCGATGCGCTCGACAGCGGCCAGCTGCGGGGCGCCGCGCTCGATGTCTATGTCGGCGAGTTCGAGCATTCCCCAAGCGCGCGACTGTGGTCCGATCCCCGCGTGCTCATCACGCCGCATACATCGAGCATGGGCGATCGGGACCGCCACGGCGGCATCGACATCTTCTGCGACAACCTGCGCTCCTATCTCGCCGGCAAGCCGCTGCACAACGTCATCGACTGGGCGCGCGGGTACTGACGCGCGTCGTGCCAGTCGGTGCTTTCCAGCCGAGACAAAAGCAGGTGAGCGGTCGCTCCCCCGCGCCGCGGGGGAACCCTCTGTGGTGCCCAAGGGCTGCAAAACCGCTCAGCCGGCCGTAAGGTCTATCAGCGCGATGCCGAATTCCGG
>JAFAWI010000357.1 GCA_019241915.1 Alphaproteobacteria bacterium | reverse complement strand
GCGTCGGAGATGCGGTCGCAGATCTTGTCCGGATGTCCCTCGGACACGGATTCGCTGGTGAACACGAAATCGCGCATATGCAAAACGGTATCCCCCGTCATCTGGCGCGCACTGGCAAGCCGCGCCCGGGCGGCCGTTGTCGAATGTCGGATGGCCTCCGTCAAGCCCGAACTTGGCGCGGCGGGCGCAGAACCCCCTTAGGCCTTTGCCGCGGCGCGCCCGGCCAACGCCTTTGCCAGGTCGAACAGGCGGCGGCGTACCGCCATGTCCACGATCCCATAATAGGCGGCGACCAGATCGAGCGTCTCACGCCGGCGCAGCGGGTCGCGGTCGAACCCGTCCTGCGGCGATTCTTCCAACCCGCGCGGGACCGGCGGGGCGTGGACCGGATCGGTCTCGTCGTAGAAGAACGACACCGGCACGCCCAGCACCCGGCTCAGCTCCATCAGGCGGCTGGCACCGATGCGGTTCGCCCCGCGCTCGTATTTCTGCACCTGCTGAAAGGTAAGGCCGATCGCCTCGCCCAGCTTCTCCTGGCTCATCCCCAGCATGTTGCGGCGCAGCCGCACGCGCGAGCCGACATGGACGTCCATCGGGTGCGGGCGATCGGTCTTGCGTCTGCCCGGCCGGCGCGGCGTTTTGGTGAGGGCCATGAAGATGCTCGCCCCTGTTGAGAGGGCGAGTGTGTAAAACATACATTCGTATGCGGTCAACGATGCGGCTGCGGCCGGCTCAGCGGTGTCCGGTGCGAGCGCAGACCGCGGCGCCGCCCGCGCACAACAACAGCATTGCGAGGAACGGCCAGTCCCCCACCTTGCTGTACGGCGTCGCCGCGGCCGCGGCAGGCAAAGTTACATCGGCATAGGTTACCGCATCGAGCGTCGTGCGCGCCACGACCCGGCCGGCGGCGTCGACGACGCCGGTAATGCCGTTATTGGCGACGCGCACCAGCGGCAGTCCTTGCTCGACCGCGCGGGTGCGCGCCATCGCGAAATGCTGATAGGGACCTGAGGAGCGTCCGTACCACGCATCGTTGGACAGGTTGAGGAGCCAGCTGGGGCGCTCCTGCGGATCGACGATCGCGCCCGGGAAGATGGCCTCATAACAGATCAACGGGCCGAACGGCGGCAGCCCCGGCAGCGCCAATGTCCGCAGCCCCGGCCCAGCGCTCAGATCGATCAGGCCCGCGGTGAATTTCTTCAGCGGCAGCAGGTCCTTGAGCGGCATGTATTCGCCAAACGGCACGAGGTGCGCCTTGTCGTATTGCCCGACGATCCTGCCGCTCGGGGCGATTGCCTCGATGCTGTTCCACACTTGCTCCAGTGGACCCGACAAGGGCAGGCCGTGCAGCGCCCCGGTGATCGCATAGCCGTCGGCCGGGGCAACTGCCGCGATCGCCGCGCGGTGCGCCGCGTCCCGCTCGACAAAGAATGTCGCGGCCGCTTCGGGCCAGATCACCGCCGCCAGGCGGCCTTGCAACGGCGCGGTGCTGAGCTCGACCAGCCGGCGGAAATTGGCCTCGGCCTGGGCAGGGTCCCATTTTGCGGTTTGCGCAATCGACGGCTGGATGAGGCGCAGGCGGATGCCGGTCTCGATCGTCGGCATCAGGTGCAGTCGGATCGCGCCGGCGACCGCGAGCAACGCGATCGTCAGCAAGCCGGCAAGGGCGGGAATCGTGCGCCGCGCCGGCGGCAGCCAGGTCAGCGCCGGCGCGCCGAGCAGCGAGAACAGCGAGGCCGCCAGCACCGTCACAAAACCGAGCCCGTAGATGCCCACCCACGCGGTGGTTTCCAGCATCGCCACGGCGCCGGGAAAGCCGCCCGCCCAGACATACCCGGTCAGGTTCCACGGAAACCCCGTGAAGAGGTGGCCGCGCAACCATTCGGCCGCGCTCCACGCCACCGCAAAGGCGCAGACGCGGGCGATTGGCGCCAGGCCGAAGCGCTCGCGCACCAGCGCCGCAACATAAAGACAGACCGCGACAAATGCCGACAGCACGAGCGGCATGCCGAGCAAGGCGAACGGCAGCGCCCACCAGAACTTTCCGATGTCGACAAACAGCGCAGCGGCGATCCAGTAGAGACCGGCCACGAAATGACCGAGCGCAAACATGTAACCGAGCCGTCCCGAGGCGCCAGCGCTCGCGCTGCCGTCGTCGAGCCACAGGTAAAGCGGCACCACGATAAAAACGAGTGGGGTGAGGTCGACCGGCGGCAGCGTTGCGGCGAGCAGCGCGCCGAGCAGGAAGGCAACGCCATAGCGGCGCCATCCCTGGAGCGCGGCCAAATCGAGCGCGATCCGGCAGAGCGGGGTGGCGGTGCCGGCGCCAGGCGGCGCCCGGCAGGCCGAGACGTCAGGCACCGCCGACGCCCTGACCGGCGCCGGCTGCCGCACCCGGCAGGCCGCGCACGCGCAACCGCTTGACGCGGCGCGGGTCGGCGTCGAGCACCTCGAATTCCAGCCCGGCGGGATGCGGGATGACCTCGCCCCGCCGCGGCACCCGTCCGGCGAGCGTGAACACGAGGCCGCCCAGCGTGTCGACCTCCTCGTGATCGCCGTTGTGGCGCAGTGGGGTGCCGTGCTGCTCTTCGAACAACTCGATCGGGATTCGGGCGTCGGCGATCACCGTGCCGTCGGGCCGCGGCACCAGGGTCGGCGTCTCGTCGACATCGTGCTCGTCCTCGATGTCGCCGACGATCTCTTCGATCAGGTCCTCGATCGTCACCAGACCGTCGATGCCGCCGAATTCGTCGACCACCATCGCGATATGCGTCCGCGACTGACGCATCTGCACCAGTAGGTCGAACACCGGCAGCGACGGCGCCACCACCAGCACCTTACGGAGCATCGCGTGAACCTTGGCGGGCCGCCGGCCGGCCACCGGGGCCAGCACGTCCTTGACATGAACGAAGCCAAGCACGTCGTCGAGGGTTTCGCGGTAAACCGGCACGCGCGAGTGCCCATGCTCGACCATCAGCTTGACCAGTTCGCCAAACGTCCGCTCGACGTCGAAAGCGATCACGTCGACGCGCGGCACCATGACGTCGGCCGCAGTCCGGTCATGGACCTTGAGCACATTGCCGATCAGCACGCGTTCCTGCGCGGTGATCGGGCTTTCGTCGTCCTCGTCGCTCGGGGCGGCGATCATGGCGTCGATTGTTTTGCGCGGGTCGCGCGTCCGCCAGATCATCCGCAACAGGTTGCGGAAACGTCCGCCGAGATGTTCGTTCTGGCCGTCGCTGGTACTTGGCGGCTCGTTGTCGCTCATCACCCTCAAGACCCGGGTTTTGTCTCAGATGGTGTCGGCATACGGGTTCGGCATCCCCAGCTCGGCCAATATCGCGATTTCCGCCGCCTCCATCCGTTCGGCGCCGCGCCGATCGAGATGGTCGTAACCGAGCAGATGCAGCGTGCCGTGCACCACGAGATGGCGCAGATGGTCGGCGAGGGATTTGCCCTGTTCGTTGGCTTCCC
This sequence comes from Alphaproteobacteria bacterium, assembly GCA_019241915.1. GTDB lineage: Bacteria > Pseudomonadota > Alphaproteobacteria > ATCC43930 > CGMCC-115725 > DATARH01. The sequence goes on along the minus strand of JAFAWI010000357.1, from coordinate 11,410 downwards.
GCCGTACCGTCTCGAATGCCAGCACGACATCGCCGAGCAGGAGCGGCGCGCCCGGCGGCAAGGGTTCGGCCTTATCGACGGCTGGGAAGGCAAGGACGTTGGTCGAAGCATCCTTGCCCCGCCAGGTGCGGTTGAGGTCGCGCTGTTCGGTATCGTTGGTCAGGGTTATATCGAGCACCGCCGCCGCCGGCGCCCCGGCGCGCCGCAGCGTCAGGGCCGCCGCCGTTTCGGCCAGCGTTGCGGATTCCGTGCATGCGCGGTACCAGTCCTCGCACGGCATCGTCACTTCGACGCCCGGCTCTGTCAGCGTCACCGCTTCTTGACCTTGCTGTCCCGCGCCTCGTAGGCGCCGACGATGCGCGCGACCAGCGCGTGCCGTACCACGTCCTTCTCGCTGAAGCGCATAACCGCGACGCCGTCGACCCGGTCGATCGCCTCGAGTGCGTCGGCGAGGCCCGAGCGGGTTTGCGGTGGCAGATCGACCTGCGTCGGGTCCCCGGTGACCACCATCCGGGAGCCTTCACCGAGCCGCGTCAGAAACATCTTCATCTGCATCGGCGTCGTATTTTGCGCTTCGTCGAGGATGACAAAAGCGTGCGCCAGGGTGCGGCCGCGCATAAAGGCGAGTGGCGCTACCTCGATCTCGCCGCTCGACATGCGTTTGGCGATCTGGTCGGCCGGCAGCATGTCGTTGAGCGCGTCGAACAGTGGGCGCAGATAGGGATCCACCTTGTCGCGCAGGTCGCCCGGCAGAAAGCCGAGCCGCTCGCCGGCCTCGACCGCCGGCCGCGACAGGATGATGCGCTCGACCCGCCCGGTCATCAGCAGATCGACCGCGGCCGCGACCGCGAGATAGGTCTTGCCGGTGCCGGCGGGTCCCAGCCCGAACACCAATTCGTGCTCGCGCATCGCCTTGACGTAGAGGGCCTGCGCTGGCGAGCGCGCGGCGATGCGGCGCTTGCGCGTGCGAAAGCCGGCATCCTCGCGCCACAAGCTCAGGTTCTTGTCGTCGCGTTCGGTCTGGGCGAAGCGCAGCGCCGCGTCGACCGCGGCAATGTCGACCTCCTGGCCGCGTTTCAACCGCTCGTAGAGGCTGGTCAGCGCGAGATGGGCTATCTCGGTGGCCGAGGCGGAGCCGGAGATCGCCAAGCGGTTGCCGCGCGGCACCAGCGCCACGCCGAGCTGACGTTCGATCTGGTCGAGATGCGCGTCGCGCTCGCCGTAAAGCAGCGGCAGCAGCAGGTTGTCGTCGAATTCGATCTGCGCCCGGCCGCTGCCCGGCGCCGCGGCGGCGAGGTCGGACGGCGCGGCGCTCATGCTGCCGCCCCGGCCTCATTCAGCGCACCGGCAAGGCTGTTGGCGCCCGCGGCCGCAATACGCACATTTGCAATCTGGCCGATCAAGGCCGGCGCCGCATCGGCGTGTACCGCCTGAAGATAGGGACTGCGGCCGACCACCTGTCCGTCGTGGCGGCCTGGTCTTTCGAACAGCACCGGCATTGTCGTTCCCACCGCCGCCGCGTTGAACGCGCGCTGCTGGCGCTGCAGCAGCGCCTGCAGCTCGGCAAGCCGCGCGCCTTTCGCTGCCTCGGGCACCTGTTGTTCAGCGGCCGCGGGCGTTCCCGGCCGCGCCGAGTACTTGAACGAAAACGCTTGGGCAAAACCGATTTCCGAGACGAGGTCGAGCGTGGCGCGGAAGTCCAATTCGCTTTCTCCCGGGAAGCCGACAATGAAGTCCGACGACAGGGCCAAATCCGCCCGCGCGCGGCGCAGGCGTTCGACGGTGCGGCGATAATCGTCCGCGCGATGCCGCCGGTTCATCGCCGCGAGCACGCGGTCGGAACCGCTCTGTACCGGCAGGTGTAGAAAGGGCATCAGCTGCTCGATGTCGCGATGCGCGGCAATCAGCGGCTCGTCCATGTCGCGCGGATGCGAGGTCGTGTAGCGCAGCCGATCGAGCCGCGGGATGCGAGCGAGCGCCCGCAGCAGGTCGGCAAGTCCCCATTCGCGGCCGTCGGTCCCGGCGCCATGATAGGCGTTGATGTTCTGCCCCAACAGCGTGATCTCGCGCGCACCGCCCGCCACCAGCCGTTCCCCCTCGGCGATCACTTGCGCCGCCGGCCGGGAAAATTCGGCGCCGCGCGTGTAGGGCACGACGCAGAACGTACAGAATTTATCGCACCCTTCCTGCACCGACAGGAACGCGGTGACGCCGGGGGCGGTGCCGCCTGCCGGCAGATGATCGAATTTTGGCTCGGCCGGAAAGCTGGTGTCGAGCACGCCGCCGCCCTCGCGTGCCGCGCGGGCGAGCAGCTCCGGCAGCCGGTGATAGGCCTGCGGCCCAAACACCATGTCGACAAACGGCGCGCGCCGTACGATTTCGTCGCCCTCGGCTTGCGCGACGCAGCCGGCCACGGCGATGAGCATGCGCTCGCCGCGCTTCGCCTTGGCCTCTTTCAGGCGGCGGATCCCTCCCAGTTCCGAAAACACCTTTTCCGCCGCCTTTTCACGGATATGGCAGGTGTTGAGGATGACCAGATCGGCACCTGCCGGCGTGTCAGACGGCGCGTATCCAAGCGGCGCCACGAGGTCGGCCATGCGTGCCGAATCGTAGACGTTCATCTGGCAGCCGTAGGTCTTGATAAACAGGCGCTTCTGCATCAACTCACCGCTGCCGCTGCCGCTGCGGACGCCGCTCCGCCCCTCGCCGGCGCCGCAACAGCCCCCGTCAACGGCGGGGCAGCCCCGTCGAACCGCCCGGACAGCAGGCGGCCGACGCCGCCGCTGACGCGGTCGTAGCAGAACTGCGCCAGTTCCTTGCGTGTGGCGAAGTTGGCGAGCGCGACCGGCGGGTGAAATTCGACCATTGCTTCGATCCGACCGAGTCCCAGCACGTGCCACATATGGGGGGCGAGATCCATGCCGCCATACCAGGCAAAGAATGGCCGCAACGCACGCCCGATCGGCAGGCCGTCGAGCCGCGTGTAAGCCACCGAAACCGGCTGCACCGTCACCGGCTCCTGGCTGTCGCGAAAAACGACGCTGAACAGCGCGCTCTTGAACGGCAGCACGAAATTGCCGTCGCCGCTGGTGCCCTCAGGAAACAGGATAAGCACCTCTTTGGCCGCGAGGCGCTCGCCGATTGCATCGCGCTGCCGCGCCGCGCTGCGCGCCTGCCGGTCGACGAACACCGAACGCTGCAGCTTGGCAAGCCAGCCGAAAAACGGCCACCCGGCAATCTCGCTCTTGGCCACGAACGCCCCTTCGATCAACGAGCCCAGAACCGCGATGTCGAGATAGCCGGTATGGTTCGACGCAATCAGAAGTGGGCGGTCCGCGGTCGGAGCGCCGATCGCGCGCACATCGATGCCGAGAATGCGGCAGCTCCGCCGATGGTAGAATCGCGGCAGCGAACGCGTCCATGATCGCCGCAGCGCCAGCCCGATGGCCTGCACCGGCATCAACGCGACGGTCCAGAGGAGATAGAGCGAAATCCGCCGCACCCTGAGCGCTGTCGAACCCATGCCGCCTAGCTTGCCCAATTCCCTTTGGCCCAGCCGTCCTTGACCCAATTGTCTTTAGAGGTGCGCTCGTAGTGGCGCGAGTATTTTTGCGCCACGAGGTCGGTCTTGACCACGACGCAAACATCGGTGGTGTTGAACTGATCGTCGATGACCGCGCCGTCGCCGACAAAGCCGCCGAGCCGCAGGTAGCCCTTGATGAGCGGGGGCAGCAGGTTCAGCATCCGTTCCGGATCGATGCCGCCGGGCGCGGCTCGCCGCATGTCCACGTAGCGCTCGGGCAAGGCCCGCGTCCGCAGCGGTGGCGGCGCCAGATGGTGGTGATAGAGGTACGACAGCGGCAGCGCGAGTTGGTCGGGGTCGGTTCCCGGCAGGCTCGCGCAGCCAAACATCAGGCCGATGTCGTAGTGGAAGACGTAGGCGGCGATGCCGCTCCACAACAACGGCATGACGGCGCGCGCCCGGTACGCGGGATCGACACAGGAGCGCCCCAGCTCCAGCACCGGCCCGGGATAGGCGACCAGCCGGCTGATGTCGTATTCGGCGGCGGAGTAAAATCGGCCGCAGGCGAGTGCCGCCTCGCGCCGGATCAGCCGGTAGGTGCCGACGATTGCGTCGGTGCCGCTGCCGCGCGCATGGTCGAGCACCAGCAGGTGGTCGCAAATCTCGTCGAACGGATCGTAATCGCGCCGCCGCCGCGCCATCTGCGGCAGCGGCCGGGCGCCCATTGTCTCATAAAAGATGCGGTAGCGCAGGGCCTGCGCGGCGTCGATGTCGGCGGCCGATGCCGCAAGGCGTACCTGCAGCGACCCGCTGCCGATATCGACAATCGGCGGCACGCCTGCGTCAAGACCGAGCGGCACGGCGGGCTCGCGCGGTATTCCGGCAGCGTCGGCGGGACTGCCGGCCATCATACGGCCAGCCCCGCGCGGGTTGGTGGGACGGCGCGCAATCGTCGCCGCGACGAGCTCACTCGGGCTTTCGCTGGTTGCCACGCTTGATCGCATAAAGTTCGAGCCGGTGCCCGACCAGATCGTAACCGAGCTGATCGGCCACGAGACGTTGCAACTTTTCTATTTCATCATTGCGAAACTCGATCACATGACCGGACTGCAGGTCGATGAGGTGGTCGTGGTGTGCGCTCGGCATCTCCTCGTAGCGCGACCGGCCGTCACCAAAATCGTGCCGTGCCAGGATGTTAGCTTCTTCGAACAGGCGAACGGTGCGGTAGACAGTGGCGATGCTGATACGCGGATCGATCTCGGTGGCGCGGCGATAGACCTGCTCGACATCGGGGTGATCGGCCGAATCGGAGAGCACGCGGGCGATAATGCGCCGCTGCTCGGTCATCTTGAGGCCCTTGTCGAGGCAAAGCTGCTCGAGACGAGAAGTCATGCAACCACAGTCCCGGCGGAGCGCGCCGGCTGACTATAACCGAATCTCTCCGCCGCTCCTATGTCTGCGTCGGCGCCCGGCCGCAGCGGCCGCCGGCTCAGCCGCGCCCCCGCCGCGCCCGTGTGCCGAGACCGATCTCCTTGGCAAGCCGGCTGCGTTGGTTTGCATAGTTGGGCGCCACCATCGGATAGTCGGCCGACAGGCCCCAGCGCTCGCGGTAGGCCTCGGGCGTCATGTTGTAGGCGGTTTTCAGGTGCCGTTTCAGCATCTTCAACTTCTTGCCGTCCTCCAGGCAGACCAGATAGTCCGGCTGGATCGACTTCTTGATGCTGACCGCGGGCTGCGGACGCGCGGCGGGCGCCGGCGGCGGCGCGGTGCCGATATTGGCCAACGATTGGTAAACCTGATTGATCAGCTGGGCGAGGTCGCCGACCGCCACGGTGTTGTTTGAAACGTGGGCGGCCACGATCTCGGTTGTCAACGCCAACAGATCGCCAGCCTGATCGCCATTGTCCATCGTCAAACCTTCCTACTGCACACAATACGACAAGCATAAGTATTGGCCCAAAGGCGTGCAATCCTCTATTTAGGCAATCTTCTGGAAATCAGCAGGCGTTTGAGTGGTGCTTCAGAACAGCCGGTGAACTCAACCAATATCCGCAGCAGGCTTTGACTGCCGCAGTCGGCTGAGCCGGAGGCGCAGGATCAGCGCGTCGGCGCGGCCGTCGGGCCGGCTGTAATAGCGGGCGCGGCGGCCGACCGCGACGAAACCCGTTGCGGCGTAAAGATTGCTCGCCGGTTCGTTGTCGACCGCCACCTCCAGCACGAGCGTGGGCAGGGCCCGTTGCCCGGCCTCGCCGATCGCGGTCGCCAACAGTTCGCGCGCAATGCCGCGGCGCCGCCAGCGCGGCGCGACCCCCAGCGACAGGACCTCGCATTCGTTGCCGAGGTCGCGGATCAGGATAAAACCCGCCGGCTCTTCCTGCTCCCAGGCGAGCCAGCCGAAACCGCCGGCAAGCCCCAGGACACGCGCCAGCGCGCCGGCTTCCCACGGGTCGTCGGGAAAGCAGAGGCGGTGCAGCGCCGCGAGCGCCTCGTTCCCGCCTTGCGGGATCGGCGCGATGCGGCTCACGGCACGATGCCCACCGCCTGCGATCTCGGCAAGCTGACGTCGGCGGGACGCAAGTAGAGCGGCCCTGCGGGCGCGAGGCGGTTGGGATATGCGCGCAGCGCCGCCAGCACGCCCGCGGCGTCGGGAACGACGCCGCTCAGCGCGACGACGCCGCCGTGCGCGGCAAGCGCAGCGGCCGCGGCCGCAGCGGCATCCCCGGCGAGGCGCAGCGGCACCGCGCCGATCCGCCCGCCGACAAAGCCGCCGAGCTCGCGCGGCGGCACCGCCGCCGGTTCGCCATACGGGTTGTCGCCGGCATCGAACAACTGCACAAACAGCTCCTCGCGGCGGCCGTCGAGCGCGATCAGCAGCGGCCGGTCATCGCCTTCGACGAGCGCCGCCACCGCGGCAAAGCTGGTGATACCGACAAGCCGTGCGCCTGCGGCGAGGGCGATGCCTTGTGCCGCCGCAAGGCCGGCGCGGATGCCGGTGAAGCCGCCCGGGCCGACGGTGACGGCGACGACTCGAATCTCGGTCGGCGCTGCACCCGCCGCCAAGGTCACCCGTTCGATCATCGGCAGCAGCGCCTCTGCGTGGCCGTGACGCATCTGGCGCCGCTCGTGCGCCACGGTCCGGCCATCGCGCGCAACCGCCGCCGAACAGGCCGAGCCCGCGGTATCGAAAGCCAGCACGATGCCCGCCGGCGGCTCGGCATCGGCCGCCGCATATGAGGGCATAGAAGATCGCAGGGCGGTTTAGACCGCGCGCACCTCGAGGACTTCAGGAATGTAATGGCGCAGCATGTTCTCGATGCCCGCCTTCAGCGTCGCAGTCGAGCTCGGACAGCCCGAGCACGACCCCTGCATGTGCAGGTAGACGATGCCGTCCTCGAAGTCCTCGAAGATGATGTCGCCACCGTCCTGCGCCACCGCTGGACGCACCCGCGTCTCGAGCAGCTCCTTGATCGCCGCGACCACTTCGTCGTCCTCGGCGTCGGCGTCGTTCGCCCGCTGCTCGCCGGTGACGACCGGCTGCCCCGAGGTAAAATGGTCCATGATGGCGGTCAGCACCGCCGGTTTCAGGTCAAGCCAATCGCTGCCGCCCGATTTGGTGACGGTAATGAAATCGCCGCCGAGGAAGACGCCGCCCACCTCGGGCAGCGCGAACAGCCTTTCGGCCAGCGGCGAGCGTGCCGCGGCCGAGGCGGCATCGGGAAAGTTCGCGGTCCCTGAACTCATCACCGGGCAGCCGGGCAGAAATTTCAGCGTCGCAGGGTTGGGGGTCTGCTCGGTCTGGATGAACATCAAGGCGCTCCGTCGGCGAAAGAAGGGCGATGCAGCGCCCATAGCATGGTGATTTGCGCCGGTAAATCCAACCCCGGCGCTCGGGTATATCAGCTCAGCGCGTCGATTTGCTCGACCGTCAGGCCGCCGGGGACGATGGTGATCGGGATGCGCAGCCGCGCGGCTGGCTTACCGGTGAGATAGGAGATCAGCGGCCCCGGCCCTGCCGAACCTGTGCCGGCGGCGAGCACGAGAATCGAGATGCTCTCTTCCTCCGCGATCAGCGACATCAGCTCGTCCTGCGGCCGTCCCTCGCGGATATAGACGATCGGCATCGAGCCGGCGACCGGGGCAAACTGCTCGCAGAGGCGCTGCATCAGCTGTTCCGCCGCATCGCGGCGCTCCTCGGCGGCCAGCTCCTCGACCGCGACCCAATGCTGAAACTCGCCGCGCTCGATCACATGCAGCAAGGCCACGCGGCCGCCGGTATGCGCCGCGCGCCGCGCCGCGTAATGCAGCGCCAGGTGATGCTCGGCGGTCTCGTCCACCACGACGAGAAACACGCGCGGCGGGTGGTTCTCCGTCATTCGGCTGCGCCTCGCGGGTCAACGGCTGCGGAAAGGCAGGCTCGCCAGCCATCCTGCCATTGCGGCGATCAAGACGGCAATCGCGCCATAGACGAGCGGCTGCCGGTGCGCGATGTCGAAGACGGCGGCGTCGATCCCGATTTTCGACACGACCAGCGGTGTCGTCTGCGCGCTGACCACGTCGCGGTCTCGGACGAGGAAGACCTGGACCAGATAGCTGCCGGTCGGCACATTCGCGGGAAAGCCGATTGTCGTGCGGAACAGGCGGTCGCCGAGAAAAACGATTTTCCCCGGAGCCGCCGCAAAGATCCCGGCACGCTGCTCGACGCCGATCAGCGCTTCGGCGAACCGGCGAACCCGGTCGGGTACGCCTTCGGAAAGCGGCCGCAACCCCAAGTTCACCGCGCCGATCCCATAAAGCGCGGCGGCCGAAGGGCTCAGCAACTGGTCGAGCGGCCGGCTCGCGGCGACCGCGTAGAAGCTCGGCACGTTGGCAAACGTGACGGACTCCGCATTGGCCCAGATGCCGGCGATCTTCCCCTTGCGCCAGATGCGCACGTCGTGCTCGGGCCCGCGGACCACGGCGACCACGTCGCCCGGGCCATCGGTTGCGCCGAACAGCACAACCGACGTGCCGGTGAAGCCGGTGGTGATGGCGATCAAATGACTGCTGAGGTCGGCGACCACTTCGGCGGCGGGTGCGGGCACCGGGGCGAGCAGCAGGACAAGCAGCGCCAGCCGACCGCGGCGACAGGTCATAGGCGGCTGTCCGGGGGGATTACGTACAAATCCGCCGGGTGCAGCGTCAGGTCCTGCGTCAGCTTGGCCGCGACCGCGAGCACCAGCAGCGCCAGCAGGAAGCGCAGCTGCTCGCCGCGCAGCCTGGTGCCAAAGCGCGTGCCGAACTGCGCGCCGAGCACGCCGCCGACCAGCAGCAGCATCGCCAGCACCGCGTCGACCGTGTGGTTGGTGAAAGCCTGCAGGATCGTCACGTTGGCGGCGACAAAGATGATCTGCAGCAGCGAGGTTCCTGGCACCATCGCGGTCGGCATGCCGAGCGTGTAGATCATCGCCGGCACCATAATAAAGCCGCCGCCGATCCCCATCACCGCGCTCAACAGCCCGACGGCAAAGCCGAGCCCGACCGGCAGCAGCGCGCTGATGTAAAGCTGCGACTTGCGGAACCGGGTCTTGAGCGGCAGTCCGTGCATCCAGGTGTGCCGGTGCAGCCGGCGCCGCGCCGTGCCCGGCCGCCGTTGGCGCAGAATGGTGCGCACGCTCTCGACGCCCATCATAAAGCCGAGCACGCCGAGCAGCACGACGTAGCACAGCGAGATCACCAGCTCGATCTGGCCGAGCCGAGCGAACAATGTGAACAGCCAGACCCCGACGATCGAGCCGGCGATGCCGCCGAGCAGCAGTGTAAAGCCCATCTTGAAATCGACGTGGCCGCGCCGCCAATGCGCCAGCACGCCCGATACCGAGGCGCCCACCAGCTGGTTTGCCGAAGAGGCGACCGCGACCGGGGCCGGCACGCCGATCAGGATCAACAGCGGGGTCAGCAGGAACCCGCCGCCGACCCCAAAGACACCGGACAGAAAACCGACCCCCGCGCCGAGGGCGAGCAGGACGAACACGTCCTGCGAGATCTCGGCGATCGGCAAATAGATGTCCATGCTCGGCGCGAACGGCGCGGGGCGAATCCGCAACGTCGCCGCTTCGCCCCGCCGGAAAAGCGACGTGTCGTCCGAACCTTACAACCGCAAATTATGGCGCGAAAGCGGCTAGCGGTCAGTCCGATCCCGCGTCGGCTAGGGCCGCAGCAAGCCGGTGATGTCCTTGACCTCGCGCAGGATCGGTTCGGCGATCGCCGCGGCGCGCTCGGCGCCCCGGCGCAACACGGCGTCGATATGGCCGGGATCGGCCACCAGCCGCCGCATCTCGCCGCCGATAGGGCCAAGCGTGGCGACCGACAATTCGGTCAGCGCCTCCTTGAATACCGAGAAGTTCTGTCCGGCGAACTTTTGCAGTGCCGTCTCGCGCGATTGGTCCGCGAGCGCGGCATAGATGCCGACGAGGTTGTCGGCCTCGGGCCGCACCTCGAGCGCCTCGATCGTCCCCGGCAACGGCTCCGGATCGGTCTTGGCGCGGCGGATCTTGAGCGCGACCGTGTCGCGGTCGTCGGTCATGTTGATCCGCGAATAATCCGACGGGTCGGATTTCGACATCTTCTTGGTGCCATCGCGCAGGCTCATCACCCGTGTCCCGGTGCCGAAGATCTGCGGCTCGGGGAGTGGGAAAAAATCGCGCTCGTAGCGCCGGTTAAAGGCGCCGGCGATGTCGCGCGCCAGCTCCAGATGCTGCTTCTGGTCCTCGCCGACCGGCACGTGCGTCGCCTTGTAGCCGAGGATGTCGGCGGCCATCAGCACCGGATAGGCATAGAGCCCGAGCCCGGCCAGGTCGCGCTGCTTGCCGGCCTTCTCCTTGAACTGGGTCATCCGGTTGAGCCAGCCGAGCGGAGTAATGCAGGACAGCAGCCAGGCCAGCTCGGCATGGGCCGAGACCATGCTCTGGTTGAAGATGATGCAGCGCTCGGGATCGACCCCGGCGGCGATATAGGCCGCCGTCACCTCGCGCGTCGACGCGCGCAGCTCGTCCGGATCCTGCGGCAGCGTCAGCGCGTGCAGATCGACGATGCAGAAGATGCACTCATAGGCGTTCTGCAACGCCACCCAGTTGCGGATCGCCCCGAGATAGTTGCCAAGGTGCAGATTGCCGGTCGGCTGGATGCCGGAAAAAATGCGGTTCATGCGGGGTGGTTATCGCCGCCCGGTGGAGCGGGTCAAGCGGGTTGACGGCGGAACCGGCCGCGCAGCTCGCGCCAATCGGCGACGCCGAGCAGAAGCGCCAGTAGGGCGAACGCGGCCATCCCGGCGACGACCAGCGCGGCCAACGCGCCAAGCCGCACGGCGAGCGCCGCGCTCGCCAGGGCCGGGTCGAGCACGCCGCGCAGCAGCACCAGCACGACGGCCATGCCCAACGCGGCGAGCGCGATCCGCGGCAGGCTGGCGCGGGCGCGCGCGTCGAAGCGGAAATGGCCGCGCCGGGTCAGCACCGCGAGCAGCACGCCCGCCTGCAGCCAGCCCGACACCGACAGCGCGATGGCGACGCCGACATGCGCCAGCACCGGCATCAGCGCCACGGTCAGCGCCAGGTTTGTCGCCAGCGACAGGATCGCGACCTTGACTGGGGTCGCGGTGTCGTGGCGGGCGAAGAACGCCGGTGCCAGAACCTTGACCAGCACAAAAGCCGGCAGGCCCGAGACGTAGGCGATGAGCGCGGAGGCGGTCGCCGCCGCCTCGTGCGGGCCGAACGCGCCGCGCTCGAACAGAACCGCGAGGATCGGCAGGGCCAGGACCGCCAACGCCGTCGCCGCCGGCAGCGTCAAGAGCAGCGCCAGTTCGACGCCGCGGTTCTGCGTCGCGATCGCCCCCGCGGTGTCGCCGCCGCCGAC
>JAFAWI010000307.1 GCA_019241915.1 Alphaproteobacteria bacterium | reverse complement strand
CGCCGCGCGCGCCTGATCCGCGTCTGCCGGAAGAATCCAATGCGCCGGCCGGCCAAACACCGGGTCTCTGCCGAGAATGCCCTGAACCTCCGCCAGCACTTTCCCCGAAGCCATTGCGAGCAGGCGATCGGGCTGCACCTCGCCCGCCGCGCACTCTACGCCATAGAGCAGGATGCGATAGGCGCTGGACCGAAGGTCGGGGTTGTCCCGGACGTGCACCACCGGCACCAGAAAGCCGAATTCGCGCGACACTTGGCGCCTGACGGCGCGCAAACGGCGCAGCAGTCCGCCTTCCCGTTCTTTGCTGACCAGGCCGACGAGGCGGTAGCCAACCTGGATTTCCAGCGGCTCGACCAGCTCGACCACGCCGATGTCGATTTCCGCTGATTCCGCCGCCGCCGGCGGCGCGGCCGGTACGGCAGCGGCCCGCGCCTGCTCGCGCGAAATCCAGCGCGCCGTGCCGCCGAGCAATCCGGCGAACAGCAGAAACGGGACGTGCGGCATGCCGGGCACCATCCCGAAAAGGCCGACAAGCCCGGCCGCCAGCCACCATGCCTTGGGAAAGATCGCGAGCTGCGAGACGATCTGGTTGCCGACATCGACGCCGGTCGTCACCCTGCTGACCACAATGCCCGCGGCGGAAGAGATCACCAGCGCCGGGATTTGCGCCACCAAACCGTCGCCGATCGTGAGCAACGTGTAGGTCTGCCCGGCTTCGCCGATTGTCAAATCGTGCTGCCAGATGCCGATGATCAACCCGCCGAGCAGGTTGATAAACAGGATCAGGACGGCTGCGATCGCATCGCCGCGGACGAATTTGCTGGCGCCGTCCATCGCGCCGAAGAAATCCGCCTCGCGGCCGACTTCCTGGCGGCGCTTCGTCGCCTCCTCCTGGTTGATCAGTCCAGCATTAAGGTCGGCGTCGATCGCCATCTGCTTGCCGGGCATGCCATCGAGCACAAAACGCGCCGCCACCTCGGCAATGCGGCCGGCGCCCTTGGTGATGACGACAAAGTTGATGATGACGAGGATCGCAAAGACGGCGATGCCGACTGCGTAGTTGCCGCCGACAACGAAGGCGCCAAACGATTGGATGACGCGGCCTGCCGCATCGTCCCCCTGATAGCCGTCGAGCAGGATGACCCGCGCGGCCGCGACATTGAGCGACAGCCGCAGCAGCGTCGTCATCAGCAGCAGCGTCGGAAACGACGAGAAATCCGTCGGCTTCGCCATATAGAGCGAGGCCAGCAGGATCATCAGGCCGAAGCAGATATTGAAGGTGAACAGGATGTCGAGCGCGAAGGGTGGCAGCGGCACCACCACCATTGCCAGGATCAGGACAAAGCCGAGCGGCCCTGCCAGCGACGGCAGGTGCCGGCGCCAAGCGGCAAAGTCGACGCCGGCGCGGGCGGCGGGCGCCGCCGGCATGCTCATGACAACATCGCCGGCAGTCCGGACAGCACCGCGATCGCGAAGGTCTCGAGCTGTCGCAGCAACCAGGGCCCAAGCAGCATGAGCAGGATCCCGGTGCCAAGGAATTTCGGCACGAAACTCAGTGTAGGTTCATTGATCTGCGTGACGGCGAGGAACACGCTGACGGCGACGCCGATCACCAGCACCGTTGCGAGCAGCGGGCCTGCGACAACAAAGACCGTCAGCAATGCGGCATGCGCGGCCTGCGATACTGCGTTCATGCGAAGCCTTACCCGCCGCGCTTCTGGCTCTCGGCCTGGTTGACGATTTCGACAAACCGCAGGCCAAGCCTTTCGGCGTTCACCAAGACGACTTCGCCGCGCCCGATCAGCACGCCGTTTACCCTCACGTCGAGCGGCGCGCCGGGGCCGCGGTCGAGTTCGATGATCGATCCACGCCCCAAATTGACGACGTCGCGGATCGGGATGTCGGTGCGACCCAGCTCCACCGATAGGCAAACCGGCACATCGAACACCAAATCGAGCCGCCCGGCCGCGCGCGCCGGCGCAGGTTCCGGCGGGGCCTCCGATGCTGTCGACGGCGCCGGCTCCAGGTTGGCGAACGGCGAGCCGGCCGACGCCGCCGGTTCGGGAGCGGCGGGCGGCATCGGCAAATCCGCACTGGGCCCGTCGACGGGAGGGATGCCGGCCATCACCGGTCCTCCGCGCGGTCGCCGGTTTGGCCCGCGTGATCGGCGGGTGATGAGGACAGGCGCTCTTCGACGACAACGCCGATCTTGCTGCCGTGCCGCCCCCACCTGCCGCGGAACAGCGGTACGCCGTGTGCCTCGACGACGATCGTCTCGGGCCGGTCCATTTCGAACACGCAGCCGGGGCGCAGCGCCATCAAATCACGGACGCTGATCTCGATGGTGCCGAGCCTGGCGTCGAGCGTGATCTCGGCCTCGCCGACGCTCGCGCGCAGAGTTTCGGACCAGCGCAGGTCGTGATCCACCATGTCCGCGACGATCCCGGAGACCATCTGGTCGTGCAGCGGCTGAACCGTCGCGAATGGAATGTACGTCTCCATGCGGCCCTTGCCATGATCGACACTAATGTCGAAACCGCTCACCAGTACCTGATCCTCCGCGGTCGCGAAGCTGGCGAATTGCGGGTTGGTCTCATGGCGCACCGTCTCGATGTCGAACCGGCCGACCGGCTCCCATGCGGCGATAAACTGCTCAAGCGCGGTCTCCACGACACGCCGCATCGACTTCAGTTCGAACGGGGTGAAATCGCGGTTGGCGATGTTGATCGGGAAGCGGCCATTACCGCCGAAGCGGCTTTCGACGATGGCGACGACCAGCGGCGCTTCGATCATCAGCACCAGCGTCCCCCGCAATGGCCGCATGGTGAACAGGGACAGGTAGATCGGACTAGGCAGCCGGTCCATCAAATCGCGGTGCTCGACCAATTCGCTCCCGGTCGGCACGATGGTTACCGCGCGCCGCAGATGCTGCAGCAGCGCGGCCCGCAGGAAACGGGCAAAGCGGTCGTTGATACGGTGAAGCGTCGGCTCCAGCGTCGAGCTGCGGGTTCGTCCCTGCGGCGCTTTCGCGAAGAGCGCGAAACTTTCCGGCGGCGCTTCCTGTTCAGCCGGCTCAGACATAGATACTCATCCCCGACTCGCGTGGCACATCCCCGCCCGCTGGCGCAGCGGGATTGCCGGCGTTCCCACGTTCAACCGCAGCAGCTCTCGGCCCCGCCGGGCGGCGCAGCCAGGCACCCGCTCCGTCGCCGCCGACCCAGGCGTCGCTCAGATTGTAGCCGGCGTTGCCGAGCGCGGCCTGGAGCTGCCCGAGCGCAGCCGCGATGGTGTCTTGGGCCTGCGGCTGCGGCGCGGCAAACCAGGCGGTGACATCGCGCCCGCTGACCGCGACCCGCACCGTGACATCCCCCAATTCCGCCGGGTGGAGCCGCAAGACGACCTCGCGTGCATGCCCCGACACCAGCTGCAAGACGCCGCCGGCGATCTGCTCGTGGGCCGGCGGCGGCGCACTGGCCGTACTGGCCAACGCACCAGCCGCACCCGACGTGGGCGTGGCGCCGCCCGACGGTGCGATGCCTGCGCCGTCGGCCACCGCGGCCGCATCTTTCGAACTGTCCCGGGCACCGGTATCGCGGCCGCCGGCGGGCGATCCGACCGCCGCGACCGACACCGGGGTCGAGAGTGGCGACGTAGTCGCCGAGGCCAAGACTTCGCCAATCGGCGCTACCGCTTTTGGCAGCGCAGTCGCGAC
>JAFAWI010000286.1 GCA_019241915.1 Alphaproteobacteria bacterium | reverse complement strand
AAGCCTCTTCGGCGGCGAGCCATTGCGCTTCGGCCTCGGCGATCTGCCGCGCCAGATCGGCGCGGCGCCTCAACGCCGCCGCGAGCGCCGGACCGCCGCCGCCAACACCGTGCGGCGCCGCCAATTGGCGGTCGAGCGCCTGCTGCTCTGTGGCAAGCCGCGCCGCCGCCGCCTCGGCGCGGCGCGATTCGCGGCGCAGCGGTTCCAGCATCGCACGCTGCTGGGCCGCCTCTCGCCGCGCCGCGCGTTTGGGGTCTCGCTCGTTCGCTTTCCCGATGCGCTCGTCGTCGGCCGCGGCGTGTTCTTCGAGGCGCTTGCGGTATGCGTCGAGATCGCCGTCGAACGCCCGCACGGTGCCATTCTCGACCAGCCACAGCCGGTCGGCCACCAGCGCGACGAGATGCCAGTCGTGGCTCACCAGCACCACGGCGCCGCTATAGGCGGCAAGCGCCTCGACCAGGCTTTCGCGCGTCTCCATGTCGAGGTGGTTGGTCGGCTCGTCGAGGATCAGCAGCCCTGGCGCGTCGTGCGTGACGAGCGCCAGGTTGAGCCGCGCGCGCTCGCCCCCCGACAACGCCGAGACCGGGATGAACGCCTTGTCCTGGCCAAAGCCGAATGCGCCGAGCCGCGCGCGGATTGCCTCCTCGTTGAGCGCGGGCAGCAGCGCAGCCAGATGCTCGTATGCCGATTCGTCCGGCCGCATCTCCTCGATCTGGTGCTGCGCAAAGAAGCCGGTCGCCAGCTTCGGCGGCCGCGTCACATGGCCGCTCGTCGCCGGCAGGCGGCCGGCGAGCAACCGGGCAAAGGTGGTCTTGCCGTTGCCGTTGGCGCCCAGCAGCGCGATACGATCGTCCGGGTCGAGCCGCAGGTCGATCCCCGACAGCACCGGCGTACCGGCTTCATACCCTGTGCTCGCGCGCTCCAGCGTGATCAGCGGCGGCTTCAGCGGCGCCGGTTCCGGCAGGCGTAGCTCAATGGGCGGCGCCTCGGCGATGAGCGCGACCGGTTCGAGTTTCGCGAGCGCCTTCAGCCGGCTCTGAGCCTGGCGCGCTTTCGATGCCTTGTAGCGGAAGCGGTCGACAAAGGCCTGCATGTGACGGCGCTGCGCATCCTGGCGCTTGGCGACCGCCTGCTGGCGCGCCTTCGCTTCGCCGCGGGCGCGGATGAAGGCATCGAAATTGCCCGAATAGAGCGCGAGCTTTCCGGCTTCGAGGTGCAGGATCGAGGTCGCCGCCGCGTTGAGCAACTGGCGGTCGTGGCTGACCAGAATGAAGCTGTGGCGGTAGCGGCGCAGATAGCGCTCCAGCCACAGCGCCGCCTCCATATCGAGATGGTTGGTCGGCTCGTCGAGCAGCAGCAGATCCGGTTCGGCAAACAGCACTGCGGCCAGCGCGACGCGCATGCGCCAGCCGCCCGAAAGCGCGTCGAGCGGCATCTCCTGCATCGCTGCGCCAAAGCCGAGCCCGGCGAGGATGCGCGCCGCCCGCGCCGGCGCCGCTCGCGCGGCGATCGTCTCAAGCCGCGCCTCAAGCTCGGCGATGCGCTCGGGCGCGGGGCTGCGTTCGAGCTCGGCCAGCAGCCGGGCCCGCTCGCGATCGGCGGCGAGTACCGCTTCGAGCGGCGTCTGCGCCCCGCTCGGCGCCTCCTGCGCGAGAAAGCCGATACGATGGCCCTGCGGCAGAACGATATCGCCATCGTCCGGGAACAGTCGGCCGCGGATCAGGTCGAGCAGGGTCGATTTGCCGATGCCGTTGCGGCCGACGAGGCCAAGCTTGCTGCCTTCGGGGACCTGCGCATTGGCATGGTCGAGCAGCGCCCGCCCGCGCTTGCCGCCAACGCGGTAGGTGACGTCCGAAATCGTCAGCATGGCGTTCTTCTAACAAATGGGCGCACCGCAGGGCCATATTCGGATCGGCATCTCGGGCTGGCAGTATCGCGGCTGGCGCGGCGCGTTTTACCCGAAAGGGCTGCGCCAGAACGACGAGCTGGCCTATGCCGCCGGCATCTTCGACACGATCGAGATCAACGGCACGTTTTACTCGCTGAAGCGGCCCGAGGCGTTTGCGCGCTGGCGCGAGGCGACACCCGACGGCTTCGTCTTCGCACTGAAGGGCAGCCGCTTTATCACCCACATGAAGAAGCTGCGCGATGTCGAGGCCGCGCTCGCCAATTTCTTCGCCTCGGGGATTTTGGCGCTGCAGGAAAAGCTCGGCCCGATCCTGTGGCAACTGCCGGCCAGCTTTGCCTTTGACGAAGAGCGGCTCGATCGCTTCTTCGCGCTGCTGCCGCGCGACGGCGAGGCGTCCGCCGAGCTCGCGCGCCGCCACGACCGGCGCGTCGCCGGAAGAGCGCTGACGATGGCGCATCTGCACCACCGGCTGCGCCACGCGATCGAAATCCGCCACCCGGGTTTTCTCGATCCGGCGTTCATCCGCTTGCTGCGCCGCCGCAACATCGCGCTGGTCTTCGCCGACACGGTCTCCTGGCCGTATGCCGAGGATGTGACCGCCGACTTTGTGTACATCAGGCTGCATGGCTCCGAAGAGCTGTACACAAGCGGCTACGAGGCCGCGGCGCTCGATTGGTGGGCGGCGCGGACCAAGAGCTGGGCCGCCGGACACGCGCCCAACGACGCCAAACTCGTCGATCCGGCACCGCCGCCGCGGCAGGAACCGCGCGACGTCTATGTCTATTTCGACAACGACGCCAAAGTGCGTGCGCCCTTTGACGCCCAAGCGTTGCGGCGTCGCCTGACCGGGCAATGATCGGATTGCGTCTGGCGAGGCCGGCGGCCACTATTTTCTGAAACGGCTCGCAGAGCCGGAAAACGGGGGAGAATCGCCGATGACGGGACGCCTCACCTTATCGCGCCGTAACCTGATCGCGGGCACGGCTGGGCTCGCCGGCACCGCGGTGCTTGCCCGCGCCGCCGGCGCGCAATCGCCGGCCCCGAACGCCCAGCTCGGCACGCCGGCGAGCACGATCACCAACCCGCCGCGCGACTGGACGCCGGGCCGCCCGTCAATCTACCCCGATCCCGATGTGCTGGTGATCGACCCCTCGTTTCGCCAGTTTGCGCCGGGCAACAGCGCAGTCAAACGGTTGTGGACCGGAGCGCAATGGGCCGAGGGACCGGCCTGGTCGAGCCAGGGCCAATACCTCGTGTTCAGCGATGTCAGCGGCAACGTGCAGTACCGCTATCTGTGGGACGCCGAGCGGGTGGTCGCTTTCCGCAAGCCATCCGCCAACACCAACGGCAACTCGTTCGATTTCGAGGGCCGCCAACTCTCGTGCGAGGACTTCAACCGCCGCGTGGTGCGCTGGGAGCATGACGGTTCGCTCAAGGTGATCGCCGATAATTTCGAGGGCAAGGGGCTCAACTCGCCGAATGATATCGTGCCGCACCCCGATGGCAGCATCTGGTTTACCGACCCCCCTTATGGCGACCGCATGCTCGAAGGCCATCCGGACGAGGCCGGCGGCCCGACCAACCCGCAGGGACTGATCAACCCCGGGGTCGGAGCGCCAAATGCCGGCGCCATCGGCGGCAAGAAGCGCGAGCTGCCGACCGCGGTCTATCGCTGGGACCCGAGCGGCAAGCTCGACCGCGTGATCGACGAGGCACAGCTGCCCGACCCGAACGGCCTGTGCTTCGCACCCGACTACA
>JAFAWI010000226.1 GCA_019241915.1 Alphaproteobacteria bacterium | reverse complement strand
CTCGCATCGCGCGGCATGGTCGAAGCCGTCACCTGGTCGTTCATCTCCAAGCCGCACGCCGAATTGTTCGGTGGCGGCAAGCCGGAGCTTGCGCTCGCCAATCCGATCGCGGCGGAGCTGTCCGACATGCGGCCGAGCCTCATTCCGGGCCTGATCGCAGCGGCGCAGAAGAATGCCGATCGCGGCTTCCCGGACACCGCTCTGTTCGAGGTCGGGCAAATCTTCAAAGGCGACAAGCCCGAGGACCAGTTCACGGCGGCGACCGGCATCCGCCGCGCGCTCGCGAAGGCGGGCGGCATCGGCCGGCACTGGTCGAGCAAGGCCGCCACGGTGGATGCGTTCGACGCCAAGGCCGACGCGCTCGCGGTGCTGGCGGCAGCCGGCGCGCCGGCGCAAGCAATGCAGGTGGTGCCCGGCGGGCCGGCCTGGTTCCATCCCGGCCGCTCCGGCACCATCCAGATCGGCCCGCAGAACGTGCTCGGCCATTTCGGCGAACTGCATCCGCGCGCACTAGAGGCGCTCGACGCCGAGGGCCCGCTGGTCGGCTTCGAGGTGATCCTGGAGAAAATCCCCGAGGGCAAGGCGAAAGCCACCCGCGCCAAGGTCGCGCTGGAGCTGTCGGCCTTCCAGCCGGTGACACGCGATTTCGCCTTCGTGGTCGACCGCGCCGTGAAGGCCGGAGAGATGCAGCGGACGGTGCTGGGCGTCGACCGCAAGCTGATCGCCGGCGTCACGGTGTTCGACGTCTATGAAGGCACCGGCATCGACGCCGGCAAGAAATCGGTCGCCATCGCGGTGACGATCCAGCCGCGCGACAAGACCATGACCGAGGCCGAGATCGACGCGCTGGCCGGCAAGATCGTGGCCGAGGTGGGCAAGCGCACCGGCGGCGTTCTGCGGGCCTAGCCGCGCGCCGCAATTGCCGCAGGCTTAATTGTTTCGCACGGCGGCGCCCCAGCTTTCCCTCCCCCGCCTGCGGGGGAGCGTCAGGGAGGGGCAATCGCGCATTCGGACGCTGAATGTTCCCCCTCCCCACCCCTCCCCCCTAAACGGGGGAGGGAGCATGCCCGTCGTGCAGCAACGCCGACTGCTCAATCAAGCCAAGGGGTATAAGATCGCGCCAACGACAGTTCAGGGAGTGGCGTCATGGATATGAGCGTAAAGGCCGGCGGCGACGCCACCACCATCGAGCAGCCGAAACACCCGAACAAGGATCGCCGCAACGCCAGCGAGCTCGACGTCTGGCTGGAGAAGGCCGAGGCGATGGGCGAATTGAAGCGCATCACCGCCGAGGTCAGCCCCGATCTCGAGGCGGCGCACATCACCTACCTGGTCGGCCTGGAGAAGAGCCCGGCGCTGCTGTTCGAGAACATCACCGGCCATCCCGGCCACAAGGCGCTGTACAACATGATCGGCTGCAACCTCAGCCGGTTCTGCCTGATGATCGGCGAGGAGCCGGTCGATCACCCGCTCAAGGCGGTGAAGCTGCTCGGGCAGAAATTCGGCCGCAAGATGAAGCCGGTCGAGGTGCCGGCGTCGCAGGCGGTGTCGAGCCAGAACATCGTCGAGGGCGACAAGATCGACATCCGCCAGTTCCCGGCGCAGCGGATGTGGCCGCTCGACGGCGGCATGTATCTCGGCACCAACGACGCCGTCATCACCATGGACCCGGAGAGCAAGCGGGTGAACGTCGGCACCTACCGGATGATGATCAAGGGCCCGCGCGAGATCGGCGTCTACACCTCGCCGGGCAAGGACGCCGGCGCCGACCGCGACAAGTGGTGGAAGATGGGCAAGCCGGCGCCGATCGCGGCGGCCTACGGCATCGATCCGCTGCTGTTCCTGGTCGGCGCGACGACACTGCCGAAGACCGAGAGCGAGTACGAGTACTACTCCGGCATCAAGGGCTCGCCGATCGAGCTGTTCACCTCCGACCTCACCGGCCTGCCGCTGCCGGCGCACGCCGAGATCATCCTCGAAGGCCATCTCTATCCGGACGACACCTTCGCCGAAGGCCCGTTCGGCGAGTTCACCGGCTATTACGGCCGGCCGAGCGGTGCGACGCCGTTCATGCGGGTGGAGAAAGTCCGCTTTCGCAACAATCCGACGCTGACCTGCGCGCTGATGGCCGACGGGCC
>JAFAWI010000213.1 GCA_019241915.1 Alphaproteobacteria bacterium | reverse complement strand
CCGGTCCTGTCTGCCGCCGACGTCGTCACCCTCATCACGGCCGGAGCGGATGACGCCAGCGACGTCGCCGGCCTCACCGACCATCTTGCGTGGCACGGGATTGCGGCCGACCGGCACCACGTCGCATTCCGCTCCGGCGACGGCATCGGAGCCACGTTGCTCGACGCAGCTAAAGCCGTGAAGGCCGACCTCCTCGTCATGGGCGGGTACGGCCATCGGCCCCTGCGTGAAGCTCTTTTCGGTGGTGCCACTCGCGAAGTCATCGCGATCGACACGGAGCTTCCTTTGCTGCTCGTTCATTAGGAGACGGTCGAGCAGCACCAAGCAGGGCCGCCCGGGGGCTCAACGCCTGTGCAGCACCGCGTACATGTTGTCGCTGGTCGGCAACCGGTGGGTGAGCCCGAAATATGCACCGTAGCCACACCCCTCGGCCATGCGCGCGAGGCTGCGCGGGGTGAAATGGTTGAGGTGATCGGGATAACGAAACCCGCACCATTTGGGCCCGGTCAGCCGACGGTTGAGCGAGGCGTAGTTCGGCACCTTGACGATCGCGACACCGCCCGGCGCCAGCGTGCGGTGCAGCTCGCTCAGCACGGCGCGCGGGTTAAGCTCGTGTTCGAGATACGAGCGCAGGGTCGCCGCGGTGAAGAAGGCCGCGGGGAACGTCTTGAGGCCGTCGACCGACGGTGCGTTGACCGCACGCCCACCGCGCCTGCCAAAAAACGAGTCAGCCGCGGCCGCCGCTTCCGGCGAGATGTCGATGCCAAACGGGACATAGCCTGCGGCGAGGCCGCTGAGCTGCGTCCCCTGGCCGCAGCCGAGATCGATGACATTACCTGAAGCGGCGTACCGGGCGACGAGATCCGTCATCCGGTTGTGCGGCAACAATCGGTGCCGCCAGCGCGTCGCCTTGCTGAGCCGGTGCGATACCGGGCGCAGCGTGTCGCGGCGGTCGAGTTCGGCGACGGTCGTCCGCTCCCATCGCATCGCCTCGGCGAGCGCCGCGTAATCCGGCGCATGGTCGAGATAGGCGAAACCGCATCCGCGGCACTCGACCAGCTGCCAGATGCCCTCGCCGTAACCCGGACGCGGCGCGGGGTCATCGGCGTCGCACAGCGGGCAGACCCGAGCGACGACACGCACCGTTCCGAACCGCCCGGTGTCGTAGAGCTGATCGGAAGCCGCCGCTATATCGTTCATTGAGGTGACATCATATATGATATCATTAGAGTATAAATGAGATGCCTGCTCGATACCAACATCGTCGTCGCCGCAATGCGCAGCCCGACCGGCGCCTCGGCCGCGCTGCTGGCGGCGGCTCGGCATGGCGAACTGACGATGCTGGCAAATGTCGCACTGGCTTTGGAATACGAGGCGACGTGCCGGCTCGACGAGCATCGGCGGGCGTCAGGACTGACCTCAGAGGAGGTGGATGTCTTCATCGATGCCGTCCTCGCGCTTGTCGAACCGGTGGAAACGCATTTTATCTGGAGACCCCAGTTGCGCGATCCGGCCGACGAATGGGTGCTTGAAGCCGCGGTCAATGGGCAGGCCGAGGCCATTGTGACCTTCAATCGCCGCGATTTTGGTGACGCGCCGCGACGGTTCGGGGTCGACTTGCTGCTCCCCGCAGAGGCATTGCAAAGGATCAAAGCGTGAAAGCCCAGAGTACCTACCCGCTTCGTCTGCCGCGATCGATCAAGGCAGAAGTGGAACGGCGCGCCAAGCAGGATGGAGTGAGCGTCAATCAGTTTGTCGCAACGGCCGTCGCCGAAAAGCTCGCCGCCATGAGCACGGCCGAGTTCTTTGCCGAGCGCCGCGCGCGCGCTGACTTCAGCGCCTTCGACCGGATCTTGCAGCGGTCGGGCGGCGAGCTGCCGCGCAGCGACGATACCATCGCTTAGCGCGTTGGCCGGTTCTTGACAGGCAGATGGTCGGGATTATATTCGCCGATCCGGACGGGCGCGGCCCGTCCGTCGCATTTTGGCGCCGGCAGAGAGCGCGGCAAACCAGTGGCGGCAGCAGATGTTCGCAGTGATCCGCACCGGCGGCAAGCAGTACAGGGTCGCGGAAGGCGATGTGATCGCGGTCGA
>JAFAWI010000092.1 GCA_019241915.1 Alphaproteobacteria bacterium | reverse complement strand
CCACCCCCAGCGCGCTGACCGAGGCCGTGGCGTGCAGCGGCACGAGGTTGCCGCTGCTGTCGATCTCGGTCGACAGCGACTGGACGGTCGTGTTCGCGTCTTTGACCAGCAGCGTCATGGCGCCTCATGCTCCTTCTGCGCGAGGCGGCGATACGCCTCGAAGATGCCTTCGCCCGCGATCGGCTGGACCAGCAGCTCGGTCAGCGCCCACACCAGCGCATCGACCCGGTCGGGCGAATAGCCGGCCGTGGCACGGTCGAAATCGCGGGCAAACCCGCACATCTGGTCTTCGAGCACGGGAAAGACCCCGAGATGATGCACCCTTCCCTGCTCGTAGAGCGCCGCCACCGGCTCGGCCCGTGCGACCTTGCCGCGCGAGGCTCGCACCGCCGAGAAGGCGGCGCCCGGCTCGACCATGCGCACGGTCGCCTCCACCATATCGCCGCCGTTGTTGACCTCGGCGACGATCCGGTCGGCGCCATGCGCGCGCAGGGCCGCAACCGCCGTCTTCGCCCACTCGGTCGGCGTGTAGCGTCCCGACGCGTCGGCAAGGACATAGCCATGCCCGGCCGCGCTCTTGCCGGCGACGACGATGCCGGTCTCGTCGGCATGCTCGCCGGTGCCGGCCGCCGGGTCGATCGCAACGACAATCCGCGTCAGGTTCGGCGCGCCGGCCACCCGCGTGCCGTCGATCAGCCCGTGGTTCCACAGCGCGCCGGGCACGTCGTCCAGAATCTCAGCCTCGAGTTCCTGCCGCCCGAGCCGCGTCCCTTCGTAGCGCCGCACGATCTGGTCGAGAAACGCCGGCGCCAGGTTCCCGCGGTTCTCAAAGGTCGAGCCGCGCGTTACCACCACCTTGGGGTCGGCGAGCAGCCCCTTGATCAGCTTCGTGGGGCGGGGCGTCGTGGTCACCACCGTGCGCGGGTCGTCGCCGAGCCGCAGCCCGAACATCAGCATGTCCCACGCCGCCGGATAGCGCCACGCCGCCAGCTCGTCGCACCACGCCATATCGTGCTGCGGCCCCCGCAAGCGCTCCGGCTCGTCGGCCGAATAGGTTGTCGCGATGGCGCCGTTGCGCCAGGTAAGCCGCCGCTTCGAGGGTTCGTACCAGGGCTGCTCGCCCGGGGGCCCGATCGCCAAGAGTCCGCTTTCGCCTTCGACCATGACATCGCGCGCATCGGCCGCGGTCGGCGCGACCAGCGCCACGTGGTGGGCCTTGCGCGCCCCGATCCGCGCCCGGACAAATTCAGCCCCGGTCCGCGTCTTGCCAAAGCCTCGCCCCGCGAGCAGCAACCAGGTGCGCCAATCGCCGGCCGGCGGCATTTGCGATTTGCGCGCCCACTGCTGCCAATCGTGCCGGAACACCTCGGCTGCCTGCGAGCTCAGCCCCTCAACGATCTTGTTTCGCAGCGGTTCGGGCAGCGAGGCGAGCCAGCTCGCGTTTAAGGACTTCACGCGGATCCTCCGCCGGATCGCTCTGGTTCATGTCCTCGGGCGTTTCGTGCGGCGTGAACATGCCGAGGTGCCGCGCGATCGCGTCGAGGGCCGCCTTCTTGTCGTAGAGCTTGACGCGCACCGGGCCTTTCCCGTCGGCGCCGGCGCTGATTTCCGAAATCGGCGCCGCGTCGGTCTTGCTCAGCGCCGGCTTCACATGCACGCCGCTGTCGTCCCAGTCGAGGATGTGGCGCAAATCGGCGAAGGCGATCCGTGCGTACTCGCGCAGCACCTTCGCCGCCGTCACCCCGAGCCTGGCGGCGCGCGCTTCGACATCTTCAAACCGCGCCTGTTGCCCGGCGTCGGCGCGATTGCCGCCGCCGCGTCGCGGCCGGCGGACCGCACTGGCCGGCGGATGTCGATGCGGCTTTCGGGAAGTCGCCATGCCAGCCTGAGACCAAAATGAGAGACGGGAGCGGCGGCGGCCAGTCGCCGCTCGCCCACTCCCGCCACAGTGATGTGCTTATAGCGGATCGATCCGGATTTGTCAACAACAAAATTGCTATTATCGCACTATCGGCCAAAGTGGCCTTCGAGCGCGCCCAGGGCGGCGACAA
>JAFAWI010000078.1 GCA_019241915.1 Alphaproteobacteria bacterium | reverse complement strand
TTGTCCCAGCCGCCGCGCACACCGCCGGCGTGGCGCTCGATCAACTCGCGCATCGGGATCGACATCGCCTCTTCGACATTGCACTGCTGGTTCACATGCCCCGAGATACAGAAGATTTTGGTTCCGGTGTTGCGATCGCGACCGATGCCGGCAAACCATTTGGCGCCGCGCTTCAAGATTTCCGGCGCGACGGCGATTGTCTCGACATTGTTGACGGTCGAGGGGCAACCGTAGAGCCCGACCGCGGCCGGAAAGGGCGGCTTGAGCCGCGGCTGTCCCTTTTTGCCTTCGAGGCTTTCGAGCAGCCCCGTTTCCTCGCCGCAAATATAGGCGCCGGCGCCGCGGTGCATGTAGAGATCGAAATCGTAGCCCGCGCCGCACGCGTTCTTGCCGACGAGGCCGGCATCGTAGGCTTCTTCGATCGCCGCCTGGAGATTCTGCGCCTCGTTGTAGAATTCGCCGCGGATATAAATGTAACCCGCTCCCGCCCCCATGCCGACACCTGCGAGGAGACAACCCTCGATCAGCCGGTGCGGGTCGTAGCGCAGGATGTCGCGGTCCTTGCAGGTACCCGGCTCGCTCTCGTCGGCATTAACCACGAGGTAGCACGGCCGCTCGCTCTCCTTCGGCATGAACGACCATTTGAGGCCGGTCGGGAACCCGGCGCCGCCGCGGCCGCGCAGCCCGGAATCCTTGACCTCCTGGACGATCCATTCGCGCCCCTTGGCGATGACTTCTTTGGTGCCGTCCCACACGCCGCGCGCGCGGGCGCCGGCGAGGCGCCAGTCGCCCTCGCCGTAGAGGTTGGTGAACACCCGGTCGCGGTCAGCCAGCATTGCCTTTTCCGTCGTGGGCCGCCACCAGCTCGGTCAACGTGGTCTTGCCGCCGACCGGCATCGAGCCCTGACGGCCGATCGCCGAGCCCATTGGAGGCTGCGTTCCTGCCGCCAGCTGATCGAGTAGCTGCTCGGTCGCCGGGCCGTCTAGGTCTTCATAAAAATCGTCGTTGACCTGCAGGATCGGCGCGTTGACGCAAGCGCCGAGACACTCGACCTCGACCAGTGTGAACTGCCCGTCGGCGCTTGTCTCGCCGATCCCGATACCGAGCTTCTTCCGACAAGCCGAGAGAATGTCGTCCGATCCGCGCAGCCAGCAAGGCGTCGTCGTGCATGCTTGCAGGAACCAGCGCCCGACCGGCCGCAGATTGAACATCGTGTAGAAGGTCGCAACCTCGTAGACGCGGATCGGCGCCATGTCGAGCATCTCCGCGACGTAATCCATCGCCGCTCGGGGCAGCCAATTGTCATGCTGTCGCTGCGCCAGATCGAGCAGCGGCAACACGGCACTCGCTTGGCGGTCGGGTGGATACTTGGCGATGTGCCACTTGGCTGTTTTGACGTTCTCCGGCGTAAATTCGAAGCTTGCCGGCTGTTCGAACGGCGACCCGCTGACCCCGTGTTCGCTCATCGGTCGATCTCGCCGAAGACGATGTCCATCGATCCCACCACCGCGACGAGATCGGCCAGCATATGGCCTTTGCACAGGAATTCGGTGGCCTGCAAGAACGCAAAGCCGGGCGCCCGGATCTTGCAGCGATACGGCCGGTTGGTGCCGTCGGCGACGAGATAGACACCAAACTCGCCCTTGGGCGCTTCGACCGCCGTATACGTCTCACCGGCCGGCACGTGATAACCCTCGGTGTACAGCTTGAAGTGGTGGATGAGGGCTTCCATCGACGATTTCATTTCGGCACGCGGCGGCGGGGCGACCTTGCGGTCGTTGATCTTGACCGGGCCGGGCGGCAGCTTTTCGAGGCACTGGCGGATGATGCGCACCGACTGGCGCATCTCCTCGATGCGTACCAGGTAGCGGTCGAAGCAGTCGCCGTTGCGGCCGACCGGCACGTCGAAATCCATCTCGGCGTAGGCGTCGTAGGGCTGCGCCCGCCGCAGATCCCACGCCACCCCCGATGCCCGCAGCATCGGTCCCGACATGCCCCAATCCGCCGCGTCGGCCGCACTCAAGACGCCGATGTTGACGGTGCGTTGGCGGAAGATGCGGTTGTCGGTGAGCAAATGCTCGATATCGTCGATTGTCTGCGGGAACGTCTCGCAGAACGATGCGATGTCGTCGACAAGGCGCGGCGGCAGGTCCATATGGACGCCGCCCGGCCGGAAGTAGTTGGCGTGGAGGCGCGCGCCGGAGGCGCGCTCATAGAACTCCATCAGCCGCTCGCGCTCCTCGAAGCCCCACAGAAACGGGGTGATCGCGCCGAGATCGAGCCCGAAAGCGCAGACGTTGAGCAGATGGTTGAGGATGCGGGTGACCTCGGCGAACAGCACGCGGATATATTTGCCGCGCGGCGGCGGCTCGATGCCCATCAGCTTTTCGACCGCCAGCGAGAAGGCATGCTCCTGACACATCGGCGAGACGTAATCGAGCCGGTCAAAATAGGGAATCGCCTGGAGATAGGTCTTGTACTCGATCAGCTTTTCGGTGCCGCGGTGCAAGAGGCCGATATGCGGGTCGGCGCGTTCGATGACCTCGCCGTCCATTTCCAGCACCATCCGCATGACGCCATGCGCCGCCGGATGCTGCGGTCCGAAATTCATGGTGAAGTTGCGGATGTGCGGAGCGCTTTCGAGCTCCTCGTCAACCGCGCTTGCGGGCGGAGGAGCGGCGCCGAACCCGGCTATATCGCTCATGGAGCCTTCGAATCCTTCTCCGCCGCTGCGGCGCTCGCCTTTTCATCCCCGGGCAGGATGCTGTCCATCCCCTCCCACGGCGACAGAAAATCGAAACTGCGGAATTCTTGTTTCAATTTGACGGGCTCGTAAACGACGCGCTTCTGATCCTCGTCGTAGCGCAGCTCGACATAGCCGGTCAGCGGGAAATCCTTGCGCAACGGATGCCCGTCAAAGCCGTAATCCGTCAGGATGCGGCGCAGATCGGGGTGCTCGCTGAAATAGATGCCGTAGAGGTCGAACGCCTCCCGCTCCCACCATCCGGCGGCGCTGAACAAGCCGGTTACCGACGGTACCGGCTGCTCCTCGTCGGTCTGCAGCTTAACGCGGATTCGCAGGTTGCGGCTCATGCTGAGCAGATTATAGACGACGTCGAAGCGTTGCGGCCGATCCGGATAGTCGACGCCGCAAATGTCGCAAAGGACCGTGAAGCGGCATTGCGGGTCGTCACGCAGAAAACTCAGAACATCGAGCACCGCTTCACGCGGAACCTCGATAGCCAACTCGCCGTGGCGAAGGGTCCAGCCCTGCACCACGCCGGGCAGCGCCGCCGCAAGGTGTTCGGCCAGACCCTCCAGGTTTTCGTCCATTGCCCTAACGGTCGAAATTGCGGATGCGCTTGATCTTCTTCTGCAACAGCAGCACGCCGTAGAGCAGCGCCTCGGCGGTCGGCGGACATCCCGGCACATAGACGTCGACCGGCACGATCCGGTCGCAGCCGCGCACGACGGAATAGGAATAATGGTAATAGCCGCCGCCGTTGGCGCACGACCCCATCGAGATCACCCAGCGCGGCTCGGCCATTTGGTCGTAAACCTTGCGCAGCGCCGGCGCCATCTTGTTGCACAGCGTGCCGGCGACGATCATCACATCCGATTGCCGCGGGCTCGGCCGGAACACCACGCCGAAGCGGTCGAGGTCGTAGCGGCTGGCGCCGCTATGCATCATCTCGACAGCGCAGCAGGCCAGGCCGAAGGTCATCGGCCACAGCGAGCCGCTGCGGGCCCAGTTGACCAGTGCGTCGAGCGACGACACGATAAAACCGCGGTCGTGCAATTCCTCGGTCGCCGCGCGGAGCAGCGCGTCCTGCTCGGGTCCCGGCGGAAGTCCCGGTCCGGCCACGCCGCCGGGGCTTATCACTCCCATTCGAGCGCCCCCTTCATCCACTCGTAGGCAAACCCTACCGTCAGCACCGCGAGGAAAACCACCATCGACCAGAAACCGAATACCCCGATGTCGCCGAGCGACACGGCCCACGGGAAGAGGAAGGCGACCTCGAGGTCGAAAATGATGAAGAGGATCGCGACCAAATAATAGCGCACGTCAAAGCGGATGCGCGCGTCCTCGAACGGGTCGAAGCCGCATTCGTACGGCGACAATTTTTCGGAGTCGGGCCTCTGGCGACCGAGCACGTATGAGGCTGCGATCATCGCCGCGGCGAGCCCGCCGGCGATCGCCAGGAAGACGAGGATCGGCAAGTATTCTGCGAGCAACCCGTTCATCTGCGAGGCCTCGATCCGGGGCATCTGCGCTGCGACGATGCAGTTCCGCTGCGGCAGCCGAACGCTCCCTCATCGTCGGCGGCGACCGCAGTGTGGCGGGAGCGACGGGACTCGAACCCGCGGCCTCCGGCGTGACAGGCCGGCGCTCTAACCAACTGAGCTACGC
>JAFAWI010000041.1 GCA_019241915.1 Alphaproteobacteria bacterium | reverse complement strand
CCACGAGCCGCTCGAACGGCAGCTCCTGATGGCTGTAGGCCGCGAGGTCGGCACCGCGCACGCGCGCCACGAGCGCGCGGAACGTCGGATCACCGGACGTGTCGGTGCGCAGCACGAGCGTGTTCACGAAGAACCCCACGAGATCATCGAGCGCATCGTCGGTGCGGCCCGCGATCGGGCTGCCGATCGGGATGTCGGTGCCCGCTCCGAGCCGGCTCAGCAGCGCCGCCAAGCCCGCCTGCAGCACCATGAACAGGCTCGCCCCGCTGTCGCGCGCCAGCGCGGCGAGACCGCGGTGCAGATCGGCGCCGATCTGCAGCGGCACCGAGCCGCCGCAAAAACTCGACACCGCCGGCCGCGCACGGTCGGTCGGCAGCTCGATCTGTTCGGGGAGCCCCTCGAGCGTCGCGCGCCAGAACGATAACTGCCGCGCGATCGCGCTGCCGGGGTCCTGTTCGTCACCGAGCACTGCGTGCTGCCACAGCGTGTAGTCGGCATACTGCACCGGAAGCGGCACCCACCCGGGCACCTTCCCGGCGCGCCGGGCCGCATAGGCCTGCGCCAGGTCGCGCGCCAGCGGCGCCATCGACCAGCCGTCGCCGGCAATGTGGTGCAGCACCAGCAGCAGCACGTGCTCCTGCGCCCCAACCCCAAACAGATGCGCCCGCAGCGGCGGCTCCTGCGCCAGCGCGAAGCCGCGCCGCGCCGCCAGCGCCAGTTCCCCATCGAGAGCCTCCGCCGCCACCGTCACGACCGGCAGCGCCGGCCGCGCCGCCGCGGCGTCCAGGATCAACTGCCGCGGCCGGCCGGCGGTCTCCGGAAACACCGTGCGCAGGCTCTCGTGGCGCGCCACCACGTCGCCGAGCGCGGCTTCCAGCGCGCCACGATCGAGCTCGCCGGTCAGACGCAGCGCGATCGGGATCGTGTAGGTCGCGCTCGCCCCATCCAGCCGGTCGAGGAACCAGAGCCGGCGCTGCGCGAACGACAGCGGGATCTCGCGCGGCCGCTCCTCAGGCCGCAGCGCCGGCCGGGCCGGCTGGCCTGCAGCCCCCGGGCCAACCATGACCTGCGTCACAAGGCCGGCCACTGTCGGCGCCTCAAACAGCGCACGGATCGCCACCTCGACATCGAGCGCGGCGCGGATGCGGCTGATCAGCCGGGTCGCCAGGAGCGAATGCCCGCCAAGCTCAAAGAAATTGTCGTCGATGCCGACCCGCTCGACACCCAACACCTCGGCGAACAGCGCGCACAGGATCTCCTCTTGCGGCGTCCGCGGTCCCCGTCCCGCCGCCGCGGCGGAAAACTCCGGCACCGGCAGCGCCCGCCGGTCGAGCTTGCCGTTCGGCGTCAGCGGCAGCCGCTCCAGCACCACGAAGCCCGACGGCACCATGTAGTCCGGCAGGCTCGCCGCCAGATGCGCCCGCAGCGCCGCCGTATCGACCGTCGTGCCGGCCGCCGACACCAGATAGGCCACCAGCCGCTTGTTGCCCGGCTGGTCCTCGCGCGCCATCACCGCAGCCTGCGCCACCGCAGGATGCCGCGTCAGCGCAACCTCGATCTCGCCCGGCTCGATCCGGAAGCCGCGCAGCTTCACCTGCGCATCCGCACGGCCGAGAAACTCCAGCACCCCGTCGGATCGCCACCGCGCCAGATCGCCGGTCCGGTACATGCGAGTGCCCGCAGCACCGAACGGGTCCGCAACAAACCGTTCCGCCGTCAGGCCACCACGCCGCAGATAGCCCCGGGCCAATCCCGCCCCGGCAATGTAAAGCTCCCCAACAACACCCGAAGGAACAAGACCAAGCCCTCCGTCCAGAACGTAGGCCTGCAGGTCGGGAATCCCACCGCCGATGAGACTGCCGGCATTGGTGGCAACCATGGCTCGATCGAGAGCGAAGTAGCTCACATGCACCGTGGTCTCGGTGATTCCGTACATGTTTACCAAGCGCGGAGCATGATCGGCATGGCGCCGATACCACGGTTCGAGCTTACCGAAATCGAGCGCCTCGCCGCCGAAGATCAC
>JAFAWI010000548.1 GCA_019241915.1 Alphaproteobacteria bacterium | reverse complement strand
GTTCGTGAAGGGGGTGATCGACCTCTATCATGCGCTCGACCGCAACGACGCAGCGCTCGCGGTCGAAGCCTACGAGAGCTGGGGGTTCGGCAATCTGTCGAGCGAGATGATCGCGGTGCTCAACCGCTGGGCGCGGTTTGTCTACGGCCCGCTGCTCGATGACCGGACGCGGCCGATCCAGGAACGCCGGGGCGAACCGGAAGGGCCGCGCCTGGTCGACAGCGTGCACCAGGAGATTCGCCGGCTTGGCGGCATCGCTCCGCCGCGCGCCTTTGTGTTCATGGACCGCGCCGCGATCGGGCTCGGCTCGGTGTTCTGGCACCTCCGGGCCGAGATCAACTGGCACCGGCTGTTTCACGAGCTGATCGACGATTTCGACGAGGCCGCGTTGGCCGGCCGGCAAGTTGCGGCGCTGCACCGTGCCGGGGTGCCGCAAAACGTCGACTGAATTGTCCGGCGGCGGAACATCCGTCGCCGACGCGCCGTTTTCTCGGAAACAAACGCCGAGGTGGAGCATGCCGGACCGCAGCGTGACGCGGGTGTTTCAACTTGCCGCGGCGATCGCCGCTTATGGAGCGGCGACAGGCATTGCCGCGGCGCAGGACATGCCGCCGCTAAGTCTGCAGCCGCCGCCGGCCCAAATCGCCGCCGCGCCGGGGCCGCTTGCAGCGCCCGCCGCGGCGCAGGCGGAGGCTGCGCCATCGCCAGCCGCCGCGCCGCAGACGCCCGCCGCCCAGCCGCTGTCGCAAGCACAGCTCGATCAGCTGTTGGCACCGATCGCGCTTTATCCGGACCCGCTGCTCAGTCAGGTCCTGATGGCCGCGACCTATCCGCTCGAAATTGTCGAGGCGGCGCGCTGGGTGAGGGTGCCGGAGAACGCGGCCCTGAAGGGCGATGCGCTGACCGCTGCGCTGAAAGACAAGCATTGGGACCCGAGCGTGATGGCGCTGGTGCCGTTCCCGCGGCTGCTCGCGCTGCTGACCGATAAGATCGAGTGGACAGAGCAGCTCGGCAACGCGTTCCTTGCCCAGCAGGGCGACGTGATGACCGCGGTGCAGCATCTGCGCCATCAAGCGATGGCCGCGGGCAACCTCAAGGTCACCCCGGAATGCCACTGCATCATCCAGACCAGCGGCCAGACGATCTCGATCCTGCCGTCGGAGAGCAGCATCGTTTGTATTCCGGTCTACAATCCGCGGATTGCGTATGGGGCTTGGGCCGAGCCGGCTTATCCGCCCGACGTGTTGCCGCTACCGCCGGGTTTTGCGGTTGAGCCCGGGATCGTCGTCGGCTTTTTGCCGCCGATCGAAGTCGTCGCCCTCGGTCCGCTCTGGGGCTGGGGCAGCATCGATTGGGGCCACCGCGAGATCGTCATCGACCGCGTGCGCTACGAGACCATCGATCCGGCACGCCCGGCTTTCGCCGGCAATGTTTGGGTACACGACCCCGCGCATCGCGGCGGCGTGGCCTATCGCGATCCGGCAGTGACGGCGCGCTTCGACGCGGCGCGCGCCGCGACGTTGGCCGGACGCGCGTCGCCGATTCCCGGCGCGGCCCGCGGCGGGCGGCTCGGAATGGGGCTGGCCGGTGCCGCCGCGGTGGGCACCGCGGGCGCTGCAATCCGCCATCAGGCCGTCTTCGCCCCGCGAGCTGCGGGCCCCGTCGGCCATGTGTTCGGTGCGTTCCACGCTGGCGCGGCGCTCGGTAGCGGCCGGGCGGCGGCGCGAGGCCCTGGCCAAGGCCCAATGGGTCAGGCGCATTTTGCCTTCGGGCCGCGCGGCGGAGGGTTCGGCGGCGGCGCTCGCCATATCGGCGCGTTCGGCGGCGGCCCGCATGGCGGTGGATTCCCGGCGGCCGCCATCCATGGCGGCGGGCCAGGAGGTGGCCCGCATGGCGGCGGTTTTGCGGCGGCTGTCCATGGCGGCGGAGGACCGGGCGGGGGTCCACAGGGCGGCGGCCCGCATGGCGGTGGGCCGGGGGGCGGTGGGGGTCACCACCACTAGCCTCGCCGTCTGAGCGTTCGGCGCGCCGACATGTTCTCGCGTTATTGAATAATTGCCGATCGGCTCCCGTTGTGGTGCACTAATACAGCTTCATGGCGGGGACGGACATGCAGCGGTCGCGCTTCGGTTGCTCTTGCCGGTTATTGTTCGTCTGCGCCGCGATTATTGCCTGGCCCGGCTTGGCGCCGGCGCAGGACATGCCGCCGGTCGTGACGCCGTTGCCGGCGCCGGCGCTCGGCGCGACGTCCCCCGCTGTTCCGGTCGCGCCATCAGCCGAGGCCATCGTGCCGCCGGCCGCGGTCGCGCCCGCGCCCGCCGAGAAGCGCGCCGCAACGGCCGAACACCCGGCCAAATCCCATGTCGCGGGCAAGCCGCCGGCGCATCACGTCGCAAAGTTTACCGCGTTGTTGAAGCGGCTTGCGCCGGTCCGCCCGCATCCGCGCGTGCGTCATTTCGCCGTCCGCCAGGCGGAGCCGTCGCCGGCGGTCGCGCCACCGCCGGGGTACTATCTGCCGCCAGGCCCGTACGAGCGCCTGGTTTACGGCGGGCCGCCGCGCGGGTTCTATCGTGGCTGGCGCGGTTATCCCGGCTCCTACCCGGATTATCCCTAGGCCCGTCTCGCGCCGGATGGCGCACGATCTGGTCATCTTCGACTGCGATGGCGTCTTGATCGACAGCGAGATGCTGACCGTCAAGGTCGAGGTGGCGTTGTTGGCCGAAGCCGGGATCGCGATCAGCGGTGACGAGATCCTCGCTCGCTATTGCGGCATCAGCATGAAATCGATGCTCGCCGACCTCGAGACGCGGTTCGCGCGCCCGTTGGGCGACAATTTCGCCGCGCGCCACGCCGTCGAGTTGGCCGCCCTCTGCCAAACCGAATTGCAGGCGATGCCGGAGGTCGAAGCGGTGCTCGACGCGCTCACGGGCAAGATCTGCGTCGCGTCGAGCAGTTCACCGGAGCGGCTGCGGCATACACTCGGGCTGGTCGACCTGTATCGGCGATTCGACCCGCATGTCTTCAGCGCCACGATGGTAGAGCGCGGCAAGCCGGCGCCGGACTTGTTCCTCTACGCCGCCCGGAACATGGGGGTAGAGCCGACGCGCTGCGTCGTCGTTGAGGACAGCCTGCCAGGCGTTGCCGCTGCGCGCGCTGCCGGAATGGCGGTCGTTGGGTTTGCCGGGGGCAGCCACTGCGCCGCCGATCATGCCCAGCGGCTGACCGCAGCCGGTGCTTCGGCCGTCGTCGCGCATATGCGCGACCTGCCGCCGGCGCTGCTCGCCGGCGCGGCGCCGGGCCGGTTGCGTTGAAGTGCGGCTGCGGGCAAACTTGATCCGCCCTTTTTCCGCTGCCGGTTGATGATGCGACCGATCCTGATCAGCCTGCTCGTCGCGCCGCTCGTCGCGGCATGCACGCCGTTCATCCCGATGAAGGACGATTTCGGCACCAGCGCCGCCGCGATAAAGGGTGACATTCCGCCCGAATACGCGCGGTTCAACGCCTACGATCCGGGGGTCAACCCGCTGCTCGCCGACCAGCTCTGCGCCACGCCGGTACAGCCCCAGGACGCCAACGTCGGCGAGGCGAGCCCGGGGCAAATCGTGACGGCGCACCAGCGCTGCGCCTATCACGTACCGGTCGTCGGCAACTGGTGGTGGTAAGGGGCGCGGCAGAACGGTCGGGTTAGGTTGCCGACTGGGCAGCCGGTCGCGCCTCATTCAGCCGCGGCAGTGGCCCGTTCGATGTCGTCGTTCTCGCTGAGCAGGCGGTCGAAATAGGCGATCGTGCGCTGCAGGCCAACGCGCAGCTGCGTGCGCGGCTTCCAGTTGAGCAGGGCGCTGGCCTGGCTGATGTCGGGGCAGCGCTGGATCGGGTCGTCCACCGGCAACGGCCGGTGCACGACGCGCGAGCGCGACCCGGTGAGGTCGATGACCGCCTCGGCGAGCTCGGCGACCGACATTTCCACCGGATTGCCGAGGTTCATCGGCCCGGTGATGTCGTCGGGCGCGGCCATCATCCGCACAAAGCCATCGACGAGGTCGTCGACATAGCAGAACGCGCGGGTCTGACTGCCATCGCCGTAGAGCGTGATCGGATCGCCTTTTAGCGCCTGAACGATGAAGTTGGAGACGACGCGCCCGTCATTGGGGTGCATCCGCGGGCCGTAGGTGTTGAAGATGCGCACGACGCGGATGCGCAGGCTGTGCTGCCGGTAGTAATCGAAGAACAGGGTTTCGGCGCAGCGCTTGCCCTCGTCGTAGCAGGCGCGCGGCCCGATCGGGTTGACATTGCCGCGGTAGGCCTCGGGCTGCGGGTGCATCAGCGGGTCGCCGTAGACCTCGGAGGTCGAAGCCTGCAGGATTTTCGCCTTCAGACGCTTGGCGAGCCCCAGCATGTTGATCGCGCCGAGCACGCTGGTCTTGGTCGTCTGCACCGGATCGTGCTGGTAGTGCACCGGCGAGGCGGGGCAGGCGAGGTTGTAGATTTCCTCGACCTCGACGAACAGCGGATGCGTGACGTCGTGGCGCATCGCCTCGAAGTTCGGATCGTCGAGCAGATGGGCGACATTTTCCTTGCGGCCCGTGAAGTAGTTGTCGACGCAAAGGACGTTGTGCCCTTCGGCGACCAGCCGCTCGCACAGGTGCGACCCGAGAAACCCGGCGCCGCCGGTGACGAGGACGCGCTTTTGTGAATTGCGCATGTCAGATCCTTGGGTTGCGCTTGTTGTGGCAGAGCTCAGGCAATCGCCCGCAAATTCGGGCCCGCGCCGACAGGCTCGTCCGCGGCGCGCCCGACGCTGTGGTAGACAAACCCGGCAGCCGCCATTTCCTGCGGCTGATAGATGTTGCGCAGATCGATGACCAGCGGGGTGCGCAGCAGGCTCTTGACCCGTTCGAGGTCAAGGCCACGGAACTCGTTCCATTCGGTCATCAGCACCAGCGCGTCGGCACCCTCGATCGCCTCGTAGGCATCGCTGCAGAACGTCAGGTCGGACAGCAGCTTCCTTGCCTCGTGCATGCCCTCGGGGTCGAAAGCCCGGATCGACGCGCCTGCGTTCACCAGCGGCGGCAGGATGGCAAGGCTCGGGCTGTCCCGCATGTCGTCGGTGTTCGGCTTGAAGGTCAGTCCCAGCACCGCGATCGTCTTGCCGGCCACATCGCCGCCTATCGCCGTGATGATCCGCTCGGCCATACCGCGCTTGCGCGCGTCGTTGATGCGCAGCACGTCCTCAACGATGGTCAGCGGCCGGCCCGCTTCCTCGGCGGTCCGCACCAGCGCCGCGCAGTCCTTGGGGAAGCACGAGCCGCCAAACCCGGGGCCGGCATGCAGAAACTTCCGCCCGATGCGGCCGTCGAGCCCGATGCCGTGGGCGACGTCCTGCACATCGGCGCCTACCGCCTCGCACAAATCGGCGATCTGGTTGATGAACGTCACCTTGGTCGCAAGGAACGCATTGGCCGCGTATTTGATCAATTCCGCAGTCTCGATCGTGGTGAAGACCACCGGCGTCTCGAGCAGGTAAAGCGGCCTGTAGAGCGACCGCAGCACGGTACGCGCGTATTCGCTCCCGGTGCCGATTACGACGCGGTCCGGCCGCATGAAGTCTTGGATTGCCGATCCTTCGCGCAGAAATTCCGGGTTTGAGGCAACGTCAAAGCTGCCGGCGGGCAGCCGCATCGACAGGATGCGCTCGACACGCCGGCCGGTGCCGACCGGCACCGTCGATTTGGTGACGACCACGGTGTGATTTGTCGGCAGCGCGGCGAGCGTCTCGGCGATCTCCGCTGCTGCGGCGAAGACATAGGACAGATCGGCATGGCCGTCGCCGCGCCGTGAGGGGGTGCCGACCGCGATGAAAACCGCCTCGGCGCCGTCGAGCGCCGCCCGCAGATCGGTGGTGAAGGTGAGCCGTCCCGCAGTCTTGTTGACGGCCACCAGCTGGTCGAGCC
Source organism: Alphaproteobacteria bacterium (assembly GCA_019241915.1). Classification (GTDB taxonomy): domain Bacteria; phylum Pseudomonadota; class Alphaproteobacteria; order ATCC43930; family CGMCC-115725; genus DATARH01. The sequence goes on along the minus strand of JAFAWI010000548.1, from coordinate 16,316 downwards.
CCGGCTCGAAAATCGGCATCTCGCCGTTGTTGAGGCGCGCGATCTTGTCGGCGTCCTTGTCGACACAGGTGACGGACACGCCGAATTCCGAGAAGCAGGCGCCCGAAACCAAGCCGACATATCCGGTGCCGATCATCGCGATACGCATCAGCCGACTCCCACAAATGCCGGTACCGACCGCAGGCCAAAACGAGCGATCGGCGAGCTTATTCCACCACGTTGCGTTGCGTTACGGTATCCTGACGCCCGATGACGGAACACCGATGGCGCGCGCCGCGTTGTGCCGCCACGCAACGGAACGGCGGCGCGGACGGTGGAATGAGCGAAACGGTCTTGGTTACCGGCGGAGCCGGTTATATCGGCAGCCACGCATGCAAGGCGCTCGCTGCAGCCGGGCACATTCCCGTCACCTACGACAATTTGTCGCGCGGGCGCCGCCACGCCGTGCGCTGGGGTCCGCTGGTGGAGGGCGACGTCGGCGACCGCGCGGCCGTGGCTGCGGCGCTCAAGGCGCACGGAGTCGCGTCGGTGATGCATTTTGCGGCCTATGCTTATGTCGGCGAATCGGGCACCGATCCTGCCCTTTATTACCGGAACAACGTTATCGGAACCCTGACGTTGCTTGACGCGATGCGCGACACCGGCGTCGAGCGCATCGTCTTTTCTTCCACCTGTGCGACCTACGGCATGCCCGAGACGACGCCGATCAAGGAGACGATGCCGCAGCGCCCGGTCAACCCCTACGGCGAGACCAAGCTGGCGATCGAGCGGGCGCTGCGCTGGTACGGCGAGGCGTACGGATTACGGTCGGTGGCGCTGCGCTATTTCAACGCGGCGGGCTGCGACCGCGGTGGCGAGATTGGCGAGCAGCACGACCCCGAAACGCATCTGATCCCGCTGACCCTGCGGGCGGCCTTGGGCTTCGGGCCGCCGATCGCAATTTTCGGCACCGACTATCCGACCCCGGACGGCACCGCCATCCGCGACTATATCCATGTCGAGGATCTGGCGATCGCGCATGTTCGCGCGCTTGGTTACCTCGCCGAAGGCGGGACAAGCAGCGCGGTCAACCTTGCCACCGGTCGCGGCTATTCGGTCCGGGAAATTATTGCCGCGGTGACGAAGGCGGCCGGCCGCGACGTACCGCAGCGCGAGAGCCCGCGCCGGCTCGGCGACCCGCCCACGCTGATCGCCGACCCGAGCCTGGCGGAGACGCTGCTTGGCTGGCGCGCCGAATATTCGGATCTCGACACCATTGTCCGTACCGCACTGGCGTGGGAACAGCGCCAGCACAACGCCGCGGGCGAGCCGCGGAATTGAAACGAGCGGCCGCCCGTTGTGATGAGGTTGCCGCCCGCCCGGGCGGCGTTGCGTGTCGCCAAGGAAGCCTCATGAGCTCCGTTCTCGAACCAGACGTCCGCGTCGGCACGCCCACAGTGACCAGGGCCGATCTCCTCCCCGGCCCGATCCGCGTCGACGGCAAGTTTTTTCGCGCCCGCGCCGCCAAGCATTTTGTCAAGGGTGTGACCTACGGGCCATTCGCGCCCAATTCCGCGGACGAACAGTTTCCCGCGCTCGACCGGGTAGAGCGGGATTTCGCATTGATGGTGAGCGCAGGCATCAATACGGTCCGGGTGTTTACGGTGCCGCCCCTCTGGCTGCTCGACGCGGCCGACCGGCATGGGCTCAAGGTGCTGGTCGGGTTGCCGTGGTCGCAGCATGTCGCGTTTCTCGACGACCCGGCGGTACAGGTGGGAATCCGCGGCGCGGTCGTCGCGGGGGTGCGGGCCTGCGCGCGCCACCGCGCGGTTTTTGCGTATCTCGTCGGCAACGAGATCCCGCCCGACATCATTCGCTGGCACGGTCCCCGCCGGATCGAGAAGTTCGTCGCGAGCCTGGTGGCGCTGGTGCGGCAAGAGCATCCCGGCGCGCTTGTGAGCTACGCCAATTTCCCGTCCACCGAATACCTCAATGTTGCGGAATTCTGCGACTTCCTCTGCTTCAACGTCTATTTGCACGACGAGCATGCTTTCAGGCGATACGTCGCCAGGCTGCACAATCAGACCGTGACGAAGCCGCTGGTGTTGACGGAGTTCGGCGCCGATTCGCTGCGCAGCTCCGAGGACGAGCAGCGCGCGATCCTCTCCTGGCACATTCGGGCTGCTTTTGCCGGCGGCGTCGCGGGCACGTTTGTCTTTGCCTGGACCGACGAATGGTTCACCGGCGGCCATCCGATCGAGGATTGGGACTTCGGGCTGGTCGATCGCCGGCGCCGGCCAAAGCCGGCCTTTGCCGAAGTCTCGGCCCAGTACAACGGGCCACTGCCGCCGCCGCTCACCCACTACCCGCGCGTTTCGGTCGTGGTCTGCGCCTACAATGCCGAGCGCACGCTGCTGCCGTGCCTCGCCTCGCTCGAACTGCTGAACTACGCCGACTACGAAGTCATCGTTGTCAATGACGGCTCGACCGACCGCACGCTGGACATCGCCGAAGGCTTTCCCTACTGCCGGATCATCAGCCAGGAGAACAAGGGGTTGAGCGTCGCGCGCAATGTGGGCGCCGCGGCTGCGACCGGCGAAATCGTGGCCTATACCGACAGCGATTGTGTCGCCGACCCCGACTGGCTCGACTACCTCGTCGGAACGATGGAAAGCAACGGTCTTGTCGCTTGCGGCGGCCCCAACTTCTCGCCGACCGAGACCCACCTGGTGCCGGAGGCGGTGGCCGCGTCGCCCGGCGCGCCTTGCCACGTGCTGCTCGATGACGAGTTGGCCGAGCACATCGCCGGGTGCAACATGGCGTTTCGCCGCGACGTGTTGCTCGGCATCGGCGGGTTCGACCCGATCTTTCGTGCCGCCGGCGACGATGTGGACATCTGCTGGCGGCTGCAGGATGCCGGGCATGCGATCGGCTACAGCGGCGCCGCGTTCGTCTGGCACTTCCGGCGCAATACGGTCAGCGCTTACATCGCGCAGCAAAGGGGCTACGGCAAGGCTGAGGCGCTCGTCTACGCCAAGCATCCGGACCGTTTCAACGCGTTCGGCCAGGCGAAGTGGAGCGGACGCATCTACGGCGATTTGTCGGCGGCGATGCTGTTGTGGCGAAAGCCGGTGATCTATGCCGGGACATTCGGCCGCGGCCTGTTCCAGTCGCTGTACCAGCCGCCGGGCGGGCTCATCGAATATCTGCCGCTGACGTTTGAGTGGACACTGCTGTCACTGCCGTTGGCGATCGCCGGCGTGATTGCCGGCGGCTGGTGGCGCTTGTTGCTTGCGCCGCTGCTGCTGGCGCTCGCGATGTGCGTCAAAGGCGGGCTGAGCGCGAGGATCGATCCGCGCTTCGAAGGGCCGAAGGCACGCCTGTTGATTGCCGTGCTGATCTACCTCGGGCCGCTGCTGCGCGGCTGCGAGCGGATCAAGTGGCGCTTCAAGGCAACGCCCAAGCTTATGCCCTTCGACGACGGCCCGTTCGAGCAGCGCAGCCGATGGAGATGGCGGGAGAGCGGTTTCGTGCTTTCCTTCTGGAACGAAGCAGGTCTCGAGAAGGAAGCTGTGCTCGGCGCCGTGATGCGCTGCGCCGCCGCGCAGCGCATCACGGCGACGGTGGCTTCGGGATGGAAGGACTGGGACCTCGACATTCGCGGCGGCCCGACGGGCCGCGCGCGGGTGGTGGTCGCAGCGGAGAACCACGGGGCCGACAAGCGGTTACTGCGGGTACGTGTGGCGCCGCGGCCGTGGCCGCCGGCCGCCATGGCGGTTGCCGCCCTGCCGCTGCTGGCGCTGATCAGCGCCGGTGCCGGCGGGTCCGCTATGGCGGGAATTCTCGCAGCGCTTGCACTGGGTGCATCGGGCGTGGCGGGTTGGTACCTCACGCTATTTGCGCGCCGATTGCACGGGCTGGTTGAGGAGGCGGCGCGGGAGGTCGACCTCGTTCCGGTCGACCCGGTGGCGCGCGCGCCGCTGCCGGTCGGGCCGCCGCGCACCGCCTGACGCCTATGCTCAGCAAGATCTGGCCGTATCTGCGCGTCTACCGCTGGCAGGTGGCGTGGGCGCTGGCACAAGTCTTTTTGATCGCCGGCTTCGAATTGCTCAAGCCGTGGCCGTTGCAGGTCGTCATCGACTATGTGCTGGCGCGCAAGCCGCCACCGGCCGACGGACTGGCGGCGGCGCTGCTGTCGCTGCCGACGGGTACGCTGCTGCTGGTGGCGTGTATCGGGGTCGTCCTCGTCAATTTTGGCAGCGGCGCGCTCACGCAGCTGCATTACTACACGTCGATCCGTGTCGGTCAGAGCATGGTCAACGACCTGCGCGGCGCGCTCTACGGCCACCTTCAGCGCCAGTCCCTGGCCTATCACGGGCGCCAGCGCGTCGGCGATCTGATGTATCGCGTGACGGCCGACAGTTTCGCGGTGCAGACAATGATCATGAACGGGATCCTGCCGATCCTCTCGGCGGTGATCCTGCTCACTGGAATGCTTATCGTGCTGCTGCCGCTCGATCCGACGCTGACCCTGCTGGCGCTCACCGTGGTGCCGGTGCTCTTCGCGCTGATCTCGAGCTTCAACACGAAGATCGTCAGCATCTCGACCGAGGTGCGCGAGCGCGAGAGCCTTGTCTATTCACTCGTCAACTGGACGATGAGCGCGATCAAGATCGTCCAGGCCTTCACCAAGGAGGAGGACGAGCACCGCCGCTTTATGGGGGCGAGCCGCGAGAGCCTGCGCGCCTCGCTGCGCCTTTATAGCTGGCAGACGCTGTATTCGGGTGTCGTCAATCTGACGATCGCCGCGGGCACGGCGCTGGTCATTTATGTCGGCGCCCGCGCGGTGATGTCGGGCCGGCTGACTCTGGGCCAGCTGCTCGTCTTCGTGTCATACTTGGCTCAACTTTACACACCGATCAACCAGATCACCCAGAGCTGGGGGATGATCGCCGGGGCCCGGGTGGGCGCGCGCCGGGTTTTCGAGGTGCTCGACACCGAGGCCGATCTGCCGAGCGGCACACGCGAATTTCCGCCGCATGGCGCGCGCGGCCGGATTGCCTGGCGAGGGGTCGCGTTCCGTTACGCCGCGGACACACCGGTGCTGCAGGGCATCGACCTGGAGGCTGCGGCTGGGATGAAGGTTGCGGTGGTCGGGCCGACCGGAGCGGGCAAGTCCACGATGCTTGGTCTGGTGCCGCGGTTCTTCGATCCGACCGCCGGCCGGGTCGAGATCGACGGGGTCGATGCGCGCGAATACGCGCTCAAATCGCTGCGCCGTCAGGTGTCGATGGTGCTGCAGCCGCCGCTCATCTTTCCGCTGTCGGTGCGCGACAATATCGCTTATGGCCGCCCCGGCGCCGACGACGCGGCGATCGAACAGGCCGCTCGGCGCGCCCAAATCCACGAGCGCATCTGCGAGATGCCGGAAGGCTATGCGACCATGGTCGGCGAGTCCGGGATCGCGCTGTCCGAGGGCGAGAAGCAACGGGTGACGATCGCCCGTGCCTTGTTGCGCGATGCGCCCATCCTGGTGCTCGACGAGCCGACATCGGCGCTCGATGTCGAGACCGAAGCGATGGTGATGGCGGCGATTGACGAGTTGGTGGTGGGGCGCACCACGTTCATCATCGCGCACCGGCTATCGACCATCCGCGCCTGCGATTTGATTGTGGTTCTACGCGACGGTGTGATTGCCGAGGAGGGAACGCTGCCCGAGTTGTTGGGTCGCAACGGCGTCTTCGCCAGCTACTATCGGACGCAGTTCCTCTCCGATCGCGTCGAGCCGGCGTTGAGCCCTGTCGCCTGAGGGGCCGGCGTTGCAAAACGGTCACAGACTGTTGCGTCGATGTCGCGGCTTTTTGAGAATTCCGGAGTTAAGGCTTGGTATTCCCCATCCGTGCCTGCGGGGCGATTAATATTGCCTTTCGTCTTAAGTTCACGTTTGCGTTTTTTGTGAGGATAGATTGTCGAGGACGATTTTCGTTCGTGTACGAGACCTACTGCGTGATTTTTAAGAAGATCGATGAGGAAGCTTCTTTCGAAGATATAGTCATCGTGTCTGTGATGGCGAGGCGGATTTGCTGTTGCAATACCTGATTCGGCCGTCTAGGTTTGACCGATCAGGGGACGCCGGCCGCTCCGGTCGGCAAGCCAAAATCGAAGCCGCGGTCCGTTCGGGCCGCCGATCGGCGGGGGAGAATGATCGGCAACCTCGTGCAGAAGGGAACCGCGCGGTTTCCGCAAATCCGCATTGCCGTTTTGTCTGGCCGCACGGTCGAACTGATCAAGACCCGGCGCACGCTATACGCCTCGGTGGCCGGGGTGGCGCTTGTCGGGGTTGCTGTTTCCGCCGGCGGCGTGCTGCTCTACAAGCGCAATGTTGCCGATCAACAAATCGCTGCGCAGCAGATCGAAGCGGCAAATATCGACTTGCAGGACCAACTGGCCAAGCTGCGGGATCAAATGGCGGCATCGAGCCGCGATCTCGCCGCGGCGCAAACCCGCGTCGCATCGCTGAGCGATGAGGTGCGGGCGCACAACCAGGCGCCGCAGCCGCAGCCCCTAGCGGAGGCGGGTGCGCCTGCCAAGGGCGAGAAGGCCTCTCAGCTGTCGCAGCAGCTCCATGTCGCCGAAGCGCAGCGGGCAACGCTCGCGGCGCGACTCAGCAAGGCTGAGGCCGACCTCGCCGAGCAGCAGGCGAGACAGGCCGGTTTGCTCGGTCAACTCGACCAGTGGCAGAAAAAGTTCGAGCAGTTATCGTCGGATCGCGATCGGTTGAAGGCGCGTGTCGGGGTTTTGGAGAAGCAGTCGGCGCTGCGGCACGCCCAGCAGCAGCTCGCGCAGGCGGCGTCCGCGACCGCAGCGAGCGCGCCGGTGTCAGGCAATGAGGCACCGGCGGCGACCGCGTCAGGAACTCCGCCGGCGCCGCAGCAACGGGTTGCCGGCATTCTCGGCGCGCCGCCGGCTGCCGCTCCAGCGGTCGCAGCGGCCGCTGCCCCGGCAGCGGCCGTCACGGCACAGCCACCAGCCGCCGCCGCGGCACAGCCACCGGCGGTCGCGGCACCGCCGCCGGGAACAGTCGCCGCCGCCGCGGCTGCGGGCGCCGCCGCTACGGTAAACCATGGCGCTGTCGATCATTTTGCCCGCGTCTTGGCTTCCGCGGGCGTCGATGTGCGCCATCTTTTTGCGCAATTCGGCGTCAATCGCGGCGAAGGCGGACCATTTATTCCGGTTTCGCGCGGCCAGCCCGTCGATACCGCGCTGAGTGCCGAGAAGATCGCGGCGCTGAGGGCGATGGTAAAGGCCGTGCCGGTTGCGGCGCCGTTGGAGAGCTACGAAATCTCAAGCCCGTTCGGGGTGCGCGGCGATCCCGAAAACGGGCATGCCGGGTTTCATACCGGGATCGACCTGATCGCGCCTTACGACACGCCGGTCTATGCGACCGCTCCGGGGGTCGTGACCTATGCCGGTACCCGCGACGATTACGGGAAAATCGTCGAGATCGACCATGGCAACGGCATCGCCACGCGCTATGCGCACCTGCATGCCTTCACCGTCTCGGTGGGGCAGCGGCTGGCGGCGCATGCGCAGGTCGGATATCTCGGTTCGACCGGCCGCGCGACCGGACCGCACGTCCATTACGAGGTGGTGGTTAACGGCGAGCCCCAGGATCCGGAGAAGTTCTTCGGGCTGGCGCGTTATATCCCGTCGCTGACGGTACCGGTTGCCGCGCGCAGCAATTGAGGCGAGCGCAGCCTAACGCGCCAGATCGGCCGCAAGGGAAAACGCGGCGGTGTTGCCGGTACTCTGTCCGCGGTAGATCTGCACGCTCTCCAGCACCCGCTGAACGTAAAGGCGCGTCTCGGTAAACGGGATCGCTTCGATCCAGTCGATCATCGCGATCTGGCGGCCGCGCGGGTCTCCGTAATCGCCAATCCACTGCCTGATGCGGCCCGGCCCCGCGTTGTAGGCCGCGATCGCCAGCGGGTACGACCCGCCAAAATCGTCCAGCAGTTTCTCGATATAGGCTCGTCCCAACGACACGTTGTAAGCGCCGTCGCTGGTGAGGCGGTCGAGCGCGTAGGGAAGTTGCAGTTGTTTGGCAATGAGCGCCGCGGTTGCCGGCATCAGCTGCATGAGCCCGCGGGCCCCGACGCTGCTCATCGCTTCCTGGTCAAAAGCGCTTTCGGTGCGGACAATGGCGAGCAGCAGCGCGTGCTCGGCGGTGCCGCCGGGCGGCAGCGTCGTAAGCGGATAACCGTGGATCATCAGCGGCATGCCGGCGTCTATCGAGCGCCGCGCGACCGCGATCGCGACATCGACCCGGCCATGCTGCTCGGCGAACGAGGCGATCATGGCGAAGTCGATCGGCTGTTTGGCGAGGTCGGCTTCCTGCAGCAGGAATACCTTGACGTGCTCACGGTCGCCAGCCGCCGCGAACAGCGCCGCCGCCTCCACGAGGGGCCGCACGTTGAATTCCGCGAGCTGTTCGGCGCTCGGCCGCGGTTCGGGCAACGGATGCGGCGGCGCGTCGTCGCCAAGCTGGTGGGCGGCCAACTGGCCGTAAAAGGTGGCCATGTTTTCGGCGCCTGCGGTGTACCACTTGTTCGCCAGCTGGGGTTTAGCGTCGGCTTCGGCGGCGCGCCCGCTCCAATAAGCCGCCCGCGAGCGGCCCCAAGGTGTCGTCGCGCGGGCCAGCACCCGCGAGAAGTGGTCGAGCGCGAGCGCCGGCTCCTTCTTGAAGCGGAGCGCGATGTATCCCGACAGGAATTCGGCGTCGGAATAGGCACTGCTGTCGGTTGCCGTCGTCTGCTGCACGACGCGATAGGCGAGATCGGCGTTGCCGGCGGCGAGCAGGCGGCGCGCGACGGTCTGCCGCTCTCCCGCCCAGTTATCGGGGCGCACCGGATTGTCGGGGTGGGCAAGCAGCAGTTGGGCCGCAGCCTCGCTCTGGTCGTTGTGCCGCTGCCAATGGATTATGTCAAAGGCGAGGCCAGGGTCCTCGCGGAGATTTTGCGGCACTTCACCCAAGATTTTCTCCGCATTCGCGGTGCGGCCATAGAGTGCCAGCCGCGCATTGGCCACCGCCTGATAGTCGGCGGGCACCAGCGGCAGCATGCGCCGCGCTGCTTCGATCTGGTGGTCCCACAACAGCCGGTCGAGGCGTTTGATGTGGTCTTCCGAGCGAAGACTGGCGCCGTGTCGCGCCAGAAATTCGCGCTCGTCGTTCGGGTTGAGATCGCCCTCGATCCAGGCCTGCCTCATAGCGGCGAGGCCGCTCGCATCGCCTTGCGCAAGCTGCATAGCCGCGAGGCGCGCCTTGCCCAGCGGCGTGACCGGCGGAAAGCGCTTGAACCAGGACGCCGCCGCCGTGTCCGTTTCCGTCGACAGCGCCTGCTCCGCCTGCCGGCGCAAGATCTTTTGTCCGGGCCAAGTCGGGTTTTGCGCAATAAACGCCGCGACATCGGCGAAACGACCGGCGACGTTGGAGCGGGTGAAGTCGAGCCAGCGCACGATCTTGCTCGGCAGCGGATTGCTGCTGCCCGCGGCCGCGGTATAGGCCTGCGTCCATTGTCCGGCGCGCGCCGCGTTGATCGCGGCGACCGCGGCAGCGCTCTCGGCGTCGGTGAGAGGCTCGGCACCGACCGGTAATGCCACTGCAAGGACTGCGGCGATAACGATAAGTCGCAATCCGGCTGCCGCCACCCGCGTTTCCCCGTGATGTGTAGAAAGCAGTGATGTGTACGTATTTTTGAGGCTGCCGCAAGGCGAACCTCTGGACTTTCGCTCGCTCCACGGTGTTGTTGATGCAGGAGGCGGCGAGGACTATCGTTTTCCGCGACAGTGCCGGCTTCGGGCGGGAGGACGCCATGTTCAAAGGCTCATTTGTCGCGCTCATCACCCCGTTCCGCAACGGCAAGGTCGACGAGACGGCGTTTCAGGAGCACGTCGCGTGGCAGCTCGGGCAGGGCACCCATGGGTTGGTGCCGATCGGCACCACCGGCGAATGCCCGACCCTCGAGGAGCACGAGCAGAAGCGGCTGATCGCGCTTACCGTCGAAGTCGCGAAAGGCCGAGCACCGGTGATCGCCGGCACCGGGTTCAACTCCACCGCGCATACGATCGAGGCCACTCGCCAAGCGAAGCAGGCCGGAGCCGATGCCGCTTTGGTCGTTTGCCCCTATTACAACAAGCCAACCCAAGAAGGGCTCTACCACCACTTCAGGGCGGTGCATGACGCGGTCGATCTGCCTATCGTGATCTACAATATCCCCGGCCGCACCAACGTCGATATGTCCAATGCGACGCTGGCGCGGCTCGCCAAGCTGCCAAACATCGTCGGCGTCAAAGACTCGACCAATGACCTCTCGCGGGTGACCAAGCTGCGCATCGAGGTGGGCGAGGCGTTTTCGATGCTGTCTGGCGAGGACGGCACAGCCGTCGGCTTCCTCGCACAGAGCGGCGATGGCTGCATTTCGGTCACCGCCAATGTCGCGCCGGCGTTGTGCTCGGAAATGCACGAAGCCTGGCAGAAGGGCGATGTCGCCAGCGTGAAAAGCATCAACGAACGGCTGATGCCGCTGCACGAGGCGCTGTTTGTCGAGACCAGCCCCGCGCCCGTAAAGTATGCCGCCTCGCTGCTCGGCCGCTGCACCCCAGACGTGCGCCAGCCGCTGTGGGAGACCCTGCCGGCGACGCAGGAAAAGGTGCGCGACGCGATGCGGGGCGCCGGCCTGCTGAACTAGCATGCGCGCCGGCGACCGCTACGCCGCGCAGAACCGGCGCGCCCGCCATGACTACCTGATCGAGGACACGCTCGAAGCGGGCCTGGTATTGCATGGCAGCGAGGTGAAGGTGCTGCGCCAGGGCCAGGCAAGCATCGCCGAGGCTTACGCCAATGAGAGCGGCGGCGAACTGTTTCTCGTCAACGCCAATATTCCGGAATATAGCGCGGCAACGCATTTCAGCCACCAGCCGCGCCGGCCGCGCAAGCTGCTGCTGCATCGCAAGGAGATGAACAAGCTGCTCGGCGCCATCCGTCGCGACGGGATGACGCTGGTGCCGCTGTCGATCTATTTCAACGCGCGTGGCCGGGCCAAGGTTGAACTCGGCCTCGCCCACGGCAAACGCAAGGCCGACAGACGTCAGGCCGAAAAGGAGCGCGACTGGCAGCGCGACAAGGCCCGAATCATGCGCGGCCGCGGCTGATGCCGTTCGATTGGCACGCCGACCCGATCGCGCACGACACGCCAATCACGGCGGCGTATCGCAATACCCAAAACGTGCGGCGCTTTTTCCGGTCGCAATGCGGCGACGCCTTCAAGTTGGACCGGCCTTTCATGGCTTGGCTCAAGCAGGCTCGCGGCAAGACCATGGGTGAGGCGGCTGAGGAATGGTTGCGCCGCCGCGCCCGGCGACGCGGCTCGCCTGGCTAACCGACAAGGCGTTGTTTTAGGGCCGCAAAGACCGCTTCGAACATCTCGGTCGTCAGGGTCCCGGTGTTGGTGTTGAGACGCGAGCAATGGTAGCTGTCCGCGAGCAGCACCCCGTCGGGCAATCGGTGCAGTGCGGCATGCGAGAAGGGGAAGGCTCCGCGGCGTAACCCTTTCACCGCGATCACCGCGTTATGCGCGATGGCGCCGAGCGCGACGATCGCGCGCAGGGTTGGCAGTGCGCTGAGTTCGGCTGAGAGAAACCGGCCGCAGGCAGCGATCTCGGCGGTTTCCGGCTTGTTCTGCGGCGGCACGCACCGCACCGCGTTGGTAATGCGCGCGTTGCGCAGCATCAGCCCGTCGTCGATGCGGCCGCCGTAATGGCCGCTGGCGAAACCAAATTTGCGCAACGTCGCGTAAAGCAGATCGCCGGCGTAATCGCCGGTGAACGGACGTCCGGTGCGGTTGGCGCCGCGCAGTCCGGGCGCGAGACCGACAATCAGCAATTCCGCGGATTCCGGTCCGAAGGGCGGGACCGGCGCGTTGTGCCACTCGGGGTGGGCCTTGCGCTGGGCATCGCGAAACCCGGCGAGGCGCGGGCAGATCGGGCAATCGGGCGAGGGCGCAGCAAGCGGCGGCTGGCGCACCACCGAAAGGCCAACTTATTCGTGATCGACCGGTTCGCCGCGGAGCCGCGCCACTTCGTCGCGCGGCGCGTGGGCGCGGGCGATGCTCGGGGCCAGCTCCTGAAGCTCGACGAATGTGTCCGCTTGGCGGCGCAGATCGTCGGAAGCCATCGGCGGGCTGGAACGGATCGTCGAGACCACCGAAACCCGCACCCCGCGCCGCTGCACCGCTTCCACCAGCCGGCGGAAGTCGCCGTCGCCCGAAAACAAAATTGCATGATCGATATGCTGGGCCATTTCCAGCATGTCGATCGCCAACTCGATGTCCATGTTACCCTTGACGCGGCGGCGGCCGGCCGCATCGGTAAACTCCTTGGTCGGCTTGGTCACCATGGTATAGCCGTTGTAGTCGAGCCAATCGACGAGCGGCCGGATCGGCGAGTATTCCTGGTCCTCCATCAGCGCGGTATAATAAAAGGCGCGAATCAGTCGTCCTTTCGAACGAAACAGCTCGAGCAATCGCTTGTAGTCGATGTCGAAGCCCAGCCCTCTCGCCGCCGAATAAAGGTTAGCGCCATCGATAAATATGGCGATGCGCTCCTGTGGATAAAAAATCATCCGATTCCCCGGAATTCGGCGAGTCACCAAAGTGTCATCCGCCCCCGAACCGCGTCAAGTTAACAGGCTGTCAGCCTATTTCTCATGATCCTCATCGGCCTTGGCAGCAACCTTCCGGCACCGCCGGCCGCGACGCCGCTGGAGACGGCAAGAGCCGCGCTCGCGGCCCTGCCGGAGGCGGGCATCACCCTTGTCAAATGCTCCGGATGGTATGAGTCCGAGCCAGTTCCGCGCTCCGATCAGCCATGGTTTGTCAATGCGGTTGCATCGGTCTCATCGGCGCTGCGGGCGCCCGAGTTGCTCGGTCGGCTGCTCGCACTGGAGCAGCGATTCGGGCGTGCCCGGAGCGTGCCGAATGCCGCTCGTACGCTCGACCTGGATCTGCTCGACTGCGAATCGCAGCTCTGTGACACGCCGACGCTGACCCTGCCGCATCCGCGCATGCACGAGCGCCGTTTCGTCCTCGCCCCGCTATGCGAGATCGCGCCCGAATGGCGGCATCCCCGGTTTGCACTCAGTGCCGTTGAGCTGCTGGCGAGGGTGCCGCCGGAGCAGCAGGTGCGGCGGCTCGACGCCTGAGGCCGCAACCCGAGGTGCAACAGGTTTTGCGTTGGAGGCAATTGTGATTGATCGGCGGGGCCGATATAACCGCCACCGGACCGGCCCCGCGTGGCCGCCGCCCAGTGGTTTTCCGCGGTGACGCGATGTCCGGTTACGAAGCAGCCCGCGCCAATATGATCGAGCGTCAGCTCCAGCCGAACAAGGTCACCGACGAGCGGGTTCTCAATGCCTTTGCCAGCGTCCGCCGCGAGCTGTTCGTGCCCGAGAGGCTGCGTGCCATTGCTTATTCCGACAGCGATCTGCCGCTCGGCAACGGCCGCTACCTGATGGCGCCGATGGTCGCAGCGCGGCTGTTGCAGGCGGCGGAGGCCGGACGCGGCGACAGTGCGCTCGTGATCGGCGCGGGGGTCGGCTATGAGGCGGCGCTGCTGGCGCAACTGGTGCGCCAGGTCGTGGCGGTCGAGCAGGATGCGGAATTGGCCCGCCAGGGAAGGACGGCGCTGGTCGAACACCGAATCGCCTCGGTCAATTTTGCCGAGGAAGCCCGTCCGCGAGCCGGCCGTTCGCGCTCGGCTTACGAGATCGTCTTCGTCGCCGGCGCCGTCGCCGAAGTGACGCCCGAGATAGCGGCCCAGCTGGCCGAGGGCGGCCGCCTGGTCGCGGTGACGCGTCCCGACCCCGGAATGGGACGCGCGATCCTCATGACGCGCACTGGCGGCGTGCTCGCGACGCGCGTTATGTTCGATGCCGCGACTCCGCTCCTTCCCGGCTCGGCGCGCAAACCGGCGTTCGTGTTCTGAGGCCCCGATGTCCGAGCCGACCCCGAAAATCCTTCTCAAGTCGGCGCGCGCGGGGCGGGTTTTGCGGGGCCGCACGCCGGCGCTGGCGGTCGGATTGGCGCTGGCCATGGCGGCCGGTCCCGCAACCGCGCAGACGCTGACCGAGGCGCTCGCCTACGCCTACAACAACAATCCGCAGCTGCTGGCGCAGCGTGCGCTGTTGCGCCAGACCGACGAAGGCGTGCCGCAGGCGCTGTCGAACTGGCGGCCCACCGTCACCTTTACCGGCGAGGCGGGAATCAACCGCGCCGCGATAAATCAGGGCGCCGGCGACATATTTTCGACATTTCATACACGCGAACTCGATGTGCGCGTGACCCAGCCGGTCTATCGCGGCGGCCGTACCGAGGCGCAGACCCGGCAGGCGATCAATCTGGTCGATGCCGGGCGGGCGCAGACGCTGGCGGTCGAAACGACGGTGTTTCAGGCGGTCGCGCAGGCTTTCTTCGATACCTATCGCGACCAAACGCTGGTCGAGGTCAACCGCAACAACGAAGCGGTGCTCAAAAGGCAGCTCGAAGCGACCCGCGACCGCTTCCGCGTCGGCGAGGTGACGCGCACCGATGTCGCCCAGGCGGAATCGTCGCTGGCGCAGGCCACGGCCAACCGGATCGCCTCCGAAGGGCAGCTCGAAGTCAGCCGGGCCAATTATACCCGGGCGGTGGGCCATGCGCCGGGGCGGCTGCTTCTCGCCAAGGAGCGGCCGGTGCTGCCGGCGACGCGCGACGAGGCGCTGCAATTGGCGGCGACCAATAATCCGAACGTTGTCGCCGCGACTTTTGCCGAGGCCGCGGCACGCGACAACATCGACGTCGTGCGCGGACAATTGCTGCCGCAGATTTCGATCGTCGGCGATCTCAATCGCAGCTACTCGCCGTCGGTGACGCTGCGCACCGCGCGGGAAGACACCGCCTCCGTGGTCGCGCAGCTCACCATGCCGTTGTACGAGGGCGGCGCGATCTATTCGCAGACGCGGCAGGCCGAGCAGGCGGTCGGTCAGCGCCGCAGCCAGGTCGATGACGCGCGGCGGGCCGCCGTGCAGACCGCGACGCAGGCCTGGGAGACGCTGCAGTCGGCGCGCGCCGCGGTTGCCTCCTACGGCGCGGCGGTCAAGGCCGCGCAGATTGCGTTGCAGGGGACGCAACAGGAGGCGCTGGTGGGCTCGCGCACCGTCCTCGACGTGCTGATCTCGGAGCAGCAGCTGTTCACGACCGAGTCGCAGCTGGTCGGCGCACAGCACGACGCGGCGGTGGCCGAATACAACGTCACTGCCGCGATCGGCCGGCTGATCGCGCCGCAGCTCAGGCTGCCGGTGCAGCTCTACGACATGGAGAGCCATTACCGCTCGGTGAAGGACAAGCTGTTCGGCTTCGGCGGCGGCCTCAAGGAGTAGGGCACGGTTGCGTCAGCGCGCCGCGCTCCTCATCTTTGCTCTTTGCCCTTAAACGATTGGCTCGCCGTAGCGGGAGCCGGGTGATTTCGATGTCCGACAGCAGCGCCGCGCCGGAACCGTCGATGGAGGAGATTTTGGCTTCGATTCGCCGCATCCTGGCCGAGGACGAGGCACCGGTGACATTGCCGCCGGCGCGCAGCCGCATCGCCGGGGGCGGCGGCGATATCCTCGACCTCACCGAAGCGCTCGACGACGACGGCAGCGTTCGTCACATCCCGCCATTCGCCGCGACCCGGACCGCCCCCGCAGCGCCGGTGCTGCCGGACGGGCGGGTCGAGCCGGCACCGCCCCGTCCCGAGCCACCGCCCGCCGCGGGCTTGGTCTCCGACGCGGCCTCCGAGGCCGTCGCTGCCTCGTTCGCGCGTCTCGCCGCGGCGCAGGAGCGCAATGGCGGCGATGCGCGCCTCGACGGTCTGGTGCGCGAGACGCTGCGGCCGCTGCTGCAGGCTTGGCTCGACGAGCATCTGCCGCCGCTGGTCGAACGGCTGGTGCGCGCGGAAATCGGACGCGTGGTCGGCAATCCGCCGCCGACGTGATGCGGCTGCGATGACGCTCGACAAGACATACCGGCCGGGCGAGGTCGAGCCGCGACAGTATGCCGCCTGGGAGCGCTCCGGCGGCTTTGCCGCGCACCCCGAGAGCGCCAAGCGGCCCTACACGATCATGATGCCGCCGCCGAACGTACCCGGCAGCCTGCATATGGGCCACGCGCTGACCTTCACGCTGCAGGACATCCTTATCCGCTTCGAGCGGATGCGCGGCCGCGACGCGCTGTGGCAACCCGGCACGGACCATGCGGGCATCG
>JAFAWI010000397.1 GCA_019241915.1 Alphaproteobacteria bacterium | reverse complement strand
GCTCGATCGCCGAGCAGCGCGGCGTCTCGCCAAAGCGCGCGACCGAGACATTGTATTCGACCAGGTTGGGGACGAACGGCTCGATCACCGCCTGCGTGTCGAGCCGGAAAATCGCGGCGAGCAGCGCCCGCACCTCCTCGACGTTCTCGGCTTTGCCGACACCGATGCTGCTGCCGAGATGCGCCGGCTTGACGCAGCACGGAAAGCCGATCGCCGCAAGGCGCGGCTCCAGCGCGGCGGCTGCCGGCAGCCCCGCTTCGGGCCGGTCGATCACGGCGTCCGGCAACAGCGGGATGGCGGCGCCGGCGAGCATCCGCTTGGTTGCCGCCTTGTCCATCAGCACCGAAGAGGCCAGCGTGCGCATGCCGGTATAGGCGATATTGGCGGCCTCGAAGAGGCCCTGGAACTGGCCGTCCTCGCCGCCGAGGCCATGGAAGGCGAGCAGCGCGACATCGAATTCGATGGGCGGCCTGCGCGAAAAGAGGCCGCTTTTGCGCGGCACCAGCCGCCCGCCGGTCCCCGCCGCCAGATCGAGTGTCACCTCGGTCAGCTTGGCACGGAAGGCGGAATCGGGCAGGTAGTTGCGGCGATCGTCGAGACCCGGGCCGGTGAGCCAATCGCCCTGTGGCGTGACGTAGACGACGAATGCGTCGAAGCGCGACTGGTCGAGCGCCTGCAGCGCCTGCAGCCCCGTCACGACGCTGACGTCGTGCTCGGGCGAGCGACCGCCCAGAAACACGGCAACTCGGGTTTTCATCGCCCCCTCACGCGCAGGCATTTATCCTACGGCCATGAGTTCCGCCAGTCTTCGCACCAGCGAGCCGTCGGGTATCGGCGATGGGTTGGTCCGTCAGGATGTCGCCGCCGCAAGCGCCGAATTTGCCGTCTACCGTCTCGCCGGCGCGGCGGCATCGGCGCCCGAGCTCGTCTGGGCGCACGGCTGGGGGCACAGCCATGCCAGCCTCACGCCACTGGCAGCGGCGCTGCGGCGGCGCGCCGATTCGTGGCTGCTCGATCTGCCCGGCTTTGGCGCTTCACCGCTGCCGCCCGGGCCGTGGGGAACCGAAAATTACGCAGATGCGATGGCCGCCTGGCTGGCGACGCTGCCGCCGCGGCGGCGCGTTTGGGTCGGCCATTCGTTTGGCTGTCGCGTCGGGCTGCAGCTCGCGGCGCGGCATCCGCAAGCAGTCGATGCGCTGCTTCTGATCGCCGCCGCCGGTCTGCCGCCACATCGCTCTCTGGCGACGCGGCTCAAGCGCCTGCCGCGCCGCCTGGCCTTTCGTGCGATGCGCGCCATGACGCCCGAGGGGCCGGCGCGCGACCGCCTGCGCGAGCGCTGGGGCAGCGCCGATTATCGCGCCGCCGGCGCGATGCGGGCGGTGCTGGTCAAGGCGGTCAATGAGGATCTGAGCGAGGCGGCATGCCGCATCCGCCTGCCGGTGACGCTGGTGAACGGCGCCGACGACCATGAAAGCCCGCCTGAGATCGCCGAGCGGCTGCACGCGTTGATAGCGGGCTCGCGCCTCAATGTGCTGCGCGGTTTCGACCACTGGACGATCCTCACCGACGGCCGCCACCAGGTAAACCACCTGCTGGTCGAATTGCTGGAGAGTTTGCAGTGAACGGTGTCCCGGTGTTGATCGGTTTCGTCATTTTCGCGCTGCGCCGGCTGCTGACTTATCTGCATCTTTTCCAACAAGAAGAATACGATAACCGCCGGTTCCTCAGATGGCTTATGAGAGAGCAGGCGTGGGATCAGCGGTTGTCGTTCACGCTGGTCGGGCTCGGTGCGATCCAGCTGCTGCGGCCGGCGCAGATCCCCGACTGGGCCTTCGGCGCGCTTGCCGGCGTGTTCTGTCTCGCGCTTGCGGGGATCGAGCGCGATCCCCGCAAGACCGCCAAGAAGCGGCTGGCGATGACAGCGCGCGCCACCCGCATCTACGGCGTTGCGCTCGCATTGCTTGCTCTGCTCGGGATCGGTGCGGCTCTGGTCACGGGGCCAATCTGGCTATGGGTGGTCATGGTGCAAATCGTGCCGTTGGCGCTGATTGCGGCGAACCTGCTGCTGTCGCCGTTCGAAATCAAAACCCAGCGGCGTTACTGGGATGAGGCGCGGGCGGTGCTGCGCCGGGTCGATCCGCTGGTGGTGGCGATCACCGGCTCGTACGGCAAGACCTCGGTCAAGCACATCCTCGGCCATGTGCTGGAGACCGCGGCGCCGACCCTGATTACGCCGGGCAGTGTCAACACGGCGATGGGCATCGCGCGGATCGTCCGCGAACGGTTGCAGCCGCATCACCGTTACTTCGTGGTCGAAATGGGAGCTTACGGCCCCGGCTCGATCCGCCGGCTGTGCGCGCTGACTCCGCCGAAGCTGGGCATCGTCACCGCGATCGGCATGGCCCATTACGAGCGGTTCAAGACGCTGGAGACGGTCGCCGAGGCGAAGTTCGAGCTTGCCGAGGCGGCCGCCGCCAATGGCGGCAACACGGTTGCCGCAGCGGACGTGCTCGAATTTGCCGCGCCGCGCCGCTTCGTGGCGGCGCATCCGGGCGCGCTGCTCACCGTCGGGACGGGGCCCGGCGCCGACGTGACGATCGCCGCGCTGCGCCAGGAGATCGACGGTGTGGTCGCGACCGTTGCCTGGCAGGACCGGCAATATGAACTCCGTGCGCCCCTGTTCGGGCTGCAGCAGGCGCGCAATGTAGCCGTGGCCTTTGCCGCGGCGTGCTGGCTTGGCCTCGCGCCCGAAGATGTGGTCGCCAGCCTGCGCAGCACCCCCCAGATCGCACATCGGCTTGAGGTGAAGCGCGAGGCCAGCGGTGCGACCTTGATCGACGACGCCTACAACTCGAACCCGGTCGGGTTTGCCGCGGCGCTCGACGTGCTCGATGTGCTGCGCCAGCCCGGCGGCCGCCGCATTCTGGTGACCCCGGGCATGGTCGAGCTCGGCACTGCGCACGACGACGAACACCGCCGCATCGGCCGGCTTGCCGCCGAGCATGTCGATGTTCTCGTTGCAGTCGCGCCGCACCGCGTCGCGCCGCTCACTGAATCGTTCGCAGCAGCGGCGCCGCAGGCCGAGATTGTCCGCTGTCCCGGCTTTGCCGAGGCGCAGCAATGGATGGCGCAGAACGTCGCGACGGGCGATGTCGTGCTGCTCGAAAACGACTTGCCCGATTTGTTGGAGCAGAAATTGCGGCTGTAGGGAACTTGCGGCTGTAGGTCAGTCGGCGCGTCGGGCCGTCACCAGCAGGAAGGTGGCCGGCAGGCGCAGACCCTCTGCTGTCTCATACGGCTTGAAGGCCGCAACGATACCGTCGACGATCGCCGCGCGGGTGGCGGCATCGGCCTGCTTCTCGTCCATCAGCCGTTGTACCGCGCCCATCTGACTGGCGTGCTCGGCCGAGTTGGCGGCGCTGTCGCCGTGGACATTGAACGGCCGCGGCTCGATCGCGACGTCGCCGAAGCCGGCGCTGTCGAGGATGCCGCGCAGATACTCCCGGTCGCCATAAGCGTTGGGGCCGGGCGCATGCGGCGACGCATCCGCCGGCGGCCCGAGATGCCGGATCGCAACCTCGATCGGCAGGCTCTGCTGCAGGCTCTCGTCCCCCGTCGCCCACACCGCCATGCAGAGCCGTCCGCCGCGGCGCAGCGCATTGAACAGGTTGCGGAACGCGGCCCTCGGATCGGCAAAAAACATCACGCCGAGCCGCGAGGCCAGCAGGTCGAACGACGCCGCGGGAAACGCATGCGTCTGCGCGTCGGCCAGCAGCAGTGTCACATTGGCGAAGCCGCGCGCCGCGATGCGCCGAAGCGCCGCGTCGAGCATCGGCAGCGAAATATCGATGGCGGTAACATGCCCTTGCGGCCCGACCGCAACGGCAAAAGGCTCGGTCGTGACCCCGGTGCCGCAGCCGATGTCGAGCACGCGCTCGCCGGGGCGCGCCTGCGCCGCTTCGAGCAGTTGTTCGAGCATCTCGATGTTGCGCGCTTCCTGCACAGCCTGGCGCGCCACCCAACGCGGCCCGGCGACCTCGTTCCAATAGCGCTGCATTGCCGCGTTGGCTTGATCGGGCACCGACATTCTCCCCTCGGAGCGGCTGACGAACCCTCACCCGTCTCGCGTCGGCGCCGCCGCCGCGACCCACCCTCTCCCGCAATGCGGGAGAGGAAAGGGACCCGCGGCGAGGGCGGGAACGCCGAGGGCTAGTTGCCGAGAATGCCTTCGGCCTTGAGACCATCTATCTCGGCGGCGGACATGCCGAGCCAGCCGGCGAGCACTTCGGTGTTGTGCTGGCCCAAGAGCGGCGACGGCTTGACCTTGGCCGTCCGTCCGTCAAAGCGCACCGGCCAGGCCGGCATCTTGACCTTGCCTGTGGTCGGGTGGTCGATCGTCTGCATGATGCCGCGCTCGGCGAGCGACGGCTCGGCCATCAGTTCGGCGGTGTCGAACACCGCGCCGGCCGGCACGCCGGCCTCGCCGATGATCTTCATCGCCTCTTCCTTGGTGTGGTCGCGGGTCCAGGCGGTGATGATCTCGTCGACCTCGGCCGGGCGCTGGCTGCGCGCGTTTTGCGTGTCGTAGCGCTCGTCGCCTTTGAGGTCCTCGCGACCGATGACCTTCAGCAAGCGCTGCCAATGCTCCGGGTTGCCGCGGCTGCAGAAGATGTAGACGTAATCGTTGGGGCCACCCGGTTTGCACGGGTAGAGCGCCGACGGCACCAGCCCGCCTTGCTGCGACTTCGTGCTGCCGCCGCGCGCCGGCGCCTTGCCGGTGAGCTGGGTGCGCGAGAACGGGACGCGCATATAGTGGATCATCGCGTCCTGCATCGCGACCTGGAGCCGGCGGCCCTGGCCGGTCTGCGCCCGCTTGTAGAGCGCGCCGAGGATGCTGATCGCCATCAGCATGCCGGTGCCGGTATCGCCGAAGCTGGGGCCGGGCTTTACCGGCGGCTGCCCGGCCTCGCCGGTGACGCTGGTCGGCCCGCCGGCGGCCTGCGCGATCATGTCGAAGGCGAGCGATTTCTCGTACGGGCTGCCCGTGCCGAAGCCCTTGACCTGGCAGTAGATGATGCCGGGGTTGATCTTCTTGACCTCGTCGTAGCCGAGGCCGAGCCGCTCGATCGTACCGGGTGCCATGTTCTCAACCGTGACGTCGGCCTTGGCGAGCATCGCCTTGACGATTTCCAGCCCGCGCGGCGATTTGAGGTTCACCGTGATCGATTTCTTGTTGGCGTTGAACTGATGGAAATACCAGGGGTCGTTGTCCGGCGCGCCCGGGGCTTGCAGCCGCCGGCCGGGGTCGCCGACCCCAGGGTTCTCGACCTTGACGACCTCGGCGCCGAGCCAAGCGAGCGACTCGGTGCACGACGGCCCCGCCTCGAACTGGGTGAAATCGACGACCTTTACGCCTGCGAGGCAATCGAGCTCAACGCCGAGTTCCGTCATCTCAAGCCCTCCCTTAGAGGAAATTTTGCTGCACGACCTGGATGAGCAGCAGTATGAGCGGCGTCGCCCCGAGCGCCAAACAAATCCACAGGCCGACCGGCTTGCGGTAGACCGAGCTGAGGCCGAGCATTGCGAACAGCGCGGCGAGCGGAATAGCGCTCAGCGCCGCCAAGCCGCACATCGTGTCGCGCTCCACCGTCTCGGCGGCGGCGATGCCGAAAGCGGCGACCAGCAACACCAGCGCCGCGTCGGCGATAAAAACGGACCAGGCCGCGATCGCGAGGCGGCGCACGGGGGTGGCTTAACCGGTTAGGCGGTCGAGCCGCTTTTCGACCAGCTTGACGAACAGGCTGGCCCCAAAAGGCAGCGCCGCGTCGTTGAAGTCGTAGCCGGGATTATGGACTTCGCAGGCGCCATCGCCGTCGCCGTTGCCGATCTGGATGTAGGCGCCCGGCACTGCGCGCAGCATGTAGGCGAAATCCTCCGACGCCATGGTCGGGGTCATGCTGCGGTTGACGTTGTCCTCGCCGACCAGTTCGGCGGCGCAGTCGAGGATGAACCGCGTCTCGTTGGCGTGGTTCATCAGCACCGGGAATATCACCCGGAAATCGAGCTCTGCTTGGGCTCCGAACGCGGCGGCGGTGCTCTCGACGATGCGCCGCATATTCGTCTCGATAAGGCTCATCACCGCATCGCTGAAGCAGCGCACCGTGCCGCCGAGCACCGCTTTGTCCGGAATTACGTTGTAGGCGTGGCCCGCGTGAAATTGCGTGACGCTGACGACCGCGGTTTCGACCGGACGCACGTTGCGCGACACGATCGTCTGCAGCGCCGCGGCGATCTGCGATCCGACCACCACCGGATCGATGCCGGACTCGGGGCGCGCACCGTGCGCCCCGACACCGGTGACGGTGACGTCGAAATAGGCGCCGCCGGCCATCATCGCCGCCGGCTTGGTCTGGAACTTGCCGACTGCCAACCCCGGTCGGTTGTGCATGCCGAACAACACGTCGCACGGAAAGCGCTCGAACAACCCGTCGGCGAGCATCGCCGAGGCGCCCCCCAGCCCCTCTTCGGCCGGCTGGAAAATGAAATGCACCGTACCGTCGAAATTCTTTGTCTCGGCGAGATATCGGGCGGCGCCGAGCAGCATCGTCGTGTGGCCGTCATGACCGCAGGCATGCATCCTGCCGTGATGCGTCGAGCGGTGGCCGAAGGCGTTGGCTTCGAGGATCGGCAGGCAGTCCATGTCGGCGCGGAGCCCGATCGTGCGCGGCGAGTTGCCGGCGCGCAATCGGCCGACGAGTCCGGTCTTGCCGATCCCGCGGGTGACCTCGATCCCGAACGCTTCGAGCTTTGCCGCGACAAGGTCGGAGGTCCGGGTTTCCTCGAAGCCCAACTCGGGATGCGCGTGGATGTCGCGCCGCCAAGCGGTCATCTCGTCGTGGCGGGCGGCGATGCGGTCGATCGGCGGCATGCGGTCTCCTCGATGCTGGCCAATCAACCATAAGCCGCGTGGGCTGCGGCGGCGAGCGTGTAGAGCCCGGCCGCGGCCAGCACGCCGATCGCCACGGCCGCCGTCACCGCGTCGCCCAGCCGCTCGCCGACCCGCAGCCCGATGCGGCCGCCGAGCCAGACGAACGGCAGCAGGCTGGCGGCGAGCACCCAGATCTCGGCGCCCATCCCGATCGCGACGGCATTGGCGAAGAGGGTCGCGGCGTAGACGAGGGCGAAGAACGCGATCAGCGTGGCCCGCACCGTGCGCATCGGCGCGCCACCCAGCAGCAGATAGATCAACACGGGCGGTCCGGCCATCCCGACCAGCGCGGTCGCGCCACCGGCGACCGCGCCGGCCGCCACGTCACCCATCGGCCGCAGTGTGAGCGGCGCGCCCTGCCCGTGCCGGCGCTGCCACGCCAGCATCGCGGCAAAGAACGTCACGATCCCACCCGCAGCGAAGCGCACGATGAGAGGGGGGGTGTGCGTGAACAGGAACAGGCCAAGCGGCAGCGCCACCAGGCTGCCGAGCGTCAAGCGGACCAAAAGCGGTCTGTCGACCGAGCGGTAAAGCCCGGGCATGACAAACAGCGAGGTGGCCAGGCTGATCACCACGATCAGCCGGATCACCTCGTTCGGCGGCGCGAGCAACAGAAAAAACGGCACCGCCAGCACCGCAAAGCCGAACCCGCTCGTTGCCTGCAGCAGCGCGGCAACAAAGCACACCGAAGCGAGCGAGGCCCAACCGGCTAGCGCCAACGGTCAGCGCGCCGAGCACACGCGCGCCACTGCGCGCCGCGCACGCCAGCGTCGGATTGCACCGCGGCGACGCTGCTGGCTCCGGACATCCTTGTCCTCCGACGGCCATGCCGCCGACCCTCCAGCCGCCGATCATCCCGGCCGCAGCAGCGGTTCGCAAGACGGCAATGCTTGCTATGTCCGGCGAGCGGCGATGCGCTAGCCGAGCCCCCGCGAGCCGTTTAGCCCCGCGCGTCGCCTTGCCGCAGGATTGCGCTTATTTCCGGGATGCAGGAACCGCAATTGGTGCCGGCGCGCAGGGCCGCGCCGATTTCAGCGATGCTCGCCAGCCGCCGCTCGACAATTGCCGCTTGCAATGTCTCCAGACCAACCCCGAAGCAGGTACACACGGTCCGCCCACCGGAGTCGCAGGGGCGGGCGGTGTCTCCGCACAACAGACCGAGCCGAGTATCTGCCGGCACGGGGCTATCGAAGGCGGCGGTCGCCGTCT
>JAFAWI010000181.1 GCA_019241915.1 Alphaproteobacteria bacterium | reverse complement strand
AGGGCCTCGGCCGAGGACCTCGGCCAGCCGCTCTACCGCTATGTCGGCGGCGCCTATGCGCATGTGCTGCCGGCGCCGATGATGAAGATCGTCAATGGCGGCGTGCATGCCGACAACCCTATCGATATCCAGGAGTTCATGATCGTCCCGGTCGGCGCGGCGACGATGGCCGACGCAATCCGCGCCGGTTCGGAAATCTTCCACGCGCTGCGCCGCAAGCTGCACGACGCCGGACACAACACCAATGTCGGCGACGAGGGCGGATTCGCGCCAAATCTCGCCTCGGCCGATGCTGCGCTCGGATTCGTCATGCAGTCGATCGAGGCCGCCGGGTACAAGCCCGGCGACGATGTCGTGCTGGCGCTCGATCCGGCCTCGACCGAGTTCTACGCGGACGGCAAATACAATCTGAAAGGCGAGGGCAAGGTGCTCGATGCCGCGGGCATGGTCGCCTACTACGCCGACCTTTGCGCCCGCTACCCGATCGTCTCGATCGAAGACGGCATGGCCGAAGACGACTGGGAGGGCTGGGCCCATATCACCCGCGAGCTCGGTGCGAAAACCCAGCTCGTCGGCGACGATCTGTTTGTCACCAACCCCGCGCGGCTTCGCGAAGGAATTGAAAAAAAGGTCGCTAATGCCTTGCTGGTCAAGGTAAACCAGATCGGCACACTGACCGAGACCCTGGAGGCGGTGGAGACCGCGCTGCGCGCCGGCTACGGCGCGGTGATGTCGCACCGCTCGGGCGAAACCGAAGACACGACGATCGCCGATCTCGCGGTCGCTACCAATTGCGGTCAGATCAAGACCGGCTCGCTGTCGCGCTCCGACCGGCTCGCCAAATACAACCAGCTCATCCGCATCGAAGAATCCTTGGGGGATACCGGTCAATACGCCGGCCGGGGCCCCTATCGCAAATAAGCCCGCTGGCGCGTCAAAATCATCGCCGCCGGCAACCGCCGTTGACGCGGCCATTGTCACGTGATTCCCTTTACCGATGCTCGTCTTGCACGAGATGCGCCGGCGCGCTCGTTTTCTAGTCCGCCCGTTGGTCGGGGCGGCGCTGACCTCGTATTTCGTCTATCACACGATCGAGGGCGACCGCGGCCTGCGCGCCTGGCGCGAAACGGTGCAGCAGCTGCGTGGCGCCAAGGAACAGCTCGCTGCGGTCGAGGCCGAGCGCAACGCGTTGGCCCGCAAGGTCGGCGGTCTCGACCCGAATCATGTCGACCCCGATCTGCTCGATCAGCAGATTCGCTCGACCCTCGATCTGGCGGCGCCGAACGAGGTCGTCATCGTGCCGCCGGGCGCCTCGGCGCCGCCCCGCTAGCCGGGCGGCTGCGCGCTCCACCGGCGGTTTGCCGCTGCGGTTTCGCCGGGCGAAATTGCCCGGCCGCGCGGTTGCAAACGGCGGCATTTGCCGACATGCTGCCGCCGCACTCCCGCCGGAGGACTGCCGCGTTATGCCATCCAAGGGTTCGGCCGCTGCCGTCAAGCTCGCGGAGCCGCCTGTCGCCGCGGCGACGTTCAAGCGTTTCTTTGAGGATATGCTGCTGATCCGCCGCTTCGAGGAGCGCGCGAGCCAGATGTACGGCATGCGGCTGATCGGCGGCTTCTGCCATCTCTACATCGGCCAGGAAGCGGTCGTCGTCGGGATGCAGGCGGCGCTCAAGGACGGCGACAGCATCATCACGACCTACCGCGACCACGGCCACATGCTGGCCTGCGGCATGGATCCCAAGGGGGTCATGGCCGAGCTGACCGGCCGCCGCGGCGGCTACTCGCACGGCAAGGGCGGCTCGATGCACATGTTCAGCCGCGAGAAGAATTTCTTCGGCGGCCACGGCATCGTCGGCGCCTCGGTGCCGATCGGCACCGGCCTCGCCTTTGCGCACCGCTACCGCGGCGACGGGTTTATCGCGGTCAGCTATTTTGGCGACGGCGCGATCAATCAGGGCCAGGTCGCCGAGAGCTTCAACATGGCCTCGCTGTGGAAGCTGCCGGTCGTCTACGTGATCGAGAACAACCGTTACGGCATGGGCACCTCGATCAGCCGCGCGTCGGCCCGCACCGACCTGTTTCATCGCGGCATCGGCCTTGGCATTCCGGGCGAGCAGGTCGACGGCATGGATGTCGCCGCGGTCTACGACGCGGCACAATCGGCGGCGGAGCATGCGCGCTCGGGGCAGGGGCCGATCATCCTCGAAATGCTGACCTACCGCTACCGCGGCCATTCGATGTCCGATCCGGCGAAGTACCGGACCAAGGAAGAAGTCGACAAGATGCGGTCAGAGCACGACCCGATCGACCATCTGCGCCAGCGGTTGCTGAACGCCGGCATGGCCGGCGAGGCCGAGCTCAAGGACATCGAGCGCCGCGTTCGCGAGACCGTCGCCGAGGCGGCGCAGTTCGCGCAGGACTGCCCCGAGCCCGATCCCGCCGAGCTGTGGACGGATGTTCTCGCCGAAGCCTGAGCGCCGCCGATGAGCACCGACGTATTGATGCCGGCGCTGTCGCCCACAATGACCGAGGGCAAGCTTGCGCGCTGGCTCAAGGCCGAGGGCGATCACGTCCAGCCCGGCGACGCGATTGCCGAGATCGAGACCGACAAGGCGACGATGGAGGTCGAGGCGATCGACGAGGGCATCCTCGCCAGGATCGTCATCCCCGAGGGCACCGAGCACGTCGCGGTCAACACGCCGATCGCGGTCATCGCCGCCAACGGCGAGGACGTCTCCGCCGCTGCGCCCGCCGCGGCCACGCAACACTCGCCGCATCCCGAACCGGCGCCGTCGCCGATGGCGCGCGACCGGGCGCCGCCGCCTGCCGCACCGGTCCCTGCGCCCGCCGGGAAACAGCCGGGCTACACCGGCGCCACCGCGACGATCACCGTGCGCGAGGCGCTGCGCGACGCGATTGCCGAGGAGATGCGGCGCGACGACAGCGTCTTGCTGCTCGGAGAGGAGGTCGCCGAGTACCAGGGCGCGTACAAGGTCAGTCAGGGCCTGTTGCAGGAATTCGGCCCGCGCCGCGTGATCGACACGCCGATCACCGAGCAGGGCTTTGCCGGGGTGGGGGTCGGCGCCGCCTTTGCCGGGCTGAAGCCGATCGTCGAGTTCATGACCTTCAACTTTGCGATGCAGGCGATCGACCAGATCATCAATTCGGCGGCCAAGACGCGCTACATGTCGGGAGGGCAGATGGGCTGCCCGATCGTCTTCCGCGGCCCCAACGGCATCGCCTCGCGTGTCGCCGCCCAGCATTCGCAATGCTACGCCAGCTGGTACGCGCATTGCCCCGGCCTCAAGGTCGTCGCGCCTTACACCGGCGCCGACCACAAGGGGCTGCTCAAAGCCGCGATCCGCGACCCCAACCCGGTCGTCTTCCTCGAACACGAGCTGGTCTACGGCGAAAGCTTCGAAGTGCCGACCGATCCCGAGTTCATTATCCCCATCGGCAAGGCGCGGGTGGCGCGCGAGGGGGATCGGGTGACGATCACCGCATTCTCGCGCATGGTGAAGCTGGCGCTGCTCGCCGCCGAGGAGCTGGCCAAGGACGGTATTGCCGCCGAGGTGATCGACTTGCGTTCGCTGCGTCCGTTCGACGCCGCCACCGTCGCCGCGTCGGTCAAGAAGACCAACCGCCTCGTCGCGGTCGAGGAGGGCTGGCCGTTCGCCGGTATCGGATCGGAGCTCGCCGCAGTGATGATGGAAGAATGCTTCGACTGGCTCGACGCGCCGGTGAAGCGCGTCGCCGGCAAGGATGTGCCGCTGCCCTACGCCGCCAATCTTGAACGGCTCGCGGTGCCGCAGGTCGAAGACATCGTCGCCGCCGCCCGCGAAGTCGCGTACCGCTAGTCGCCATGCCGATCCAGATCCTGATGCCGGCGCTGTCGCCGACGATGACCGAAGGCGCCGTCGCGCGCTGGCTCAAAAAGGAAGGCGACGAAATTCATTCCGGCGACGTCATCGCCGAGATCGAGACCGACAAGGCGACAATGGAATACGAGGCGGTCGACGAAGGGCGCCTCGGCAAGATCATCGTCCCTGAGGGCACCCAGGGCATCAAAGTCAACGAGCCGATCGCCGTGCTGCTCGAAGAAGGCGAAGACGCCTCCGCCATCGGCGGGGTCGCCGCGGCGCCGTCCGCAGATACCCCTCGCCCCGCGACCGCCGGGGAGGGGGAGGGGCGGCCAGCGGCGCAGCCGACACCGCCGCCCTCTTCGGCTGAAGCGCCGAAGACCGCACCTCCGCCGGCACCCGCAGCCGCGCCGCCGACCGGTAATGGCCACGACGCCGCAGCCGAGCGCATCTTCGCCAGCCCTCTGGCGCGCCGCATGGCGGCGCTCGCCGGCCTCGACCTCGCGTCGGTCAAGGGCAGCGGCCCGCAAGGCCGCATCGTCAAGGCCGACATCGACGCGGCGCTTGCGCGCGGTCCGGCGCCGGCGCAAACCCCATCGCCGGTCCAGGCCCCGGGTGCGCGCCCGCCGCAACCCGCGCCGCAGCCTTTTGCCCCGGTCACCGGCGATCCGCCGTTCAGCAAAAAGCCGCACAGCCAGATGCGGCGCGTCATCGCCCGGCGGCTCACCGAGTCGAAGCAGACCGTCCCGCATTTCTACATGACCGTCGATTGCGAGATCGACGAGCTGCTGCGCATCCGCAAATTGCTCAACGACGGCCAGGAGAGCCTCAGCCTTTCGGTCAACGATTTTGTCATCCGCGCCGCCGGCTTGGCGCTGCGCCAGGTGCCCGAGGCCAACGCCTCATGGTCCGACGATGCGATCGTGCTCTGGGAGCGCGCCGACATCGCGATGGCGGTTGCCCTCGACGATGGGCTCATCACCCCGATCGTCCGCGGCGCCGACCTCAAGGGCCTGCAGCAGATCGCCGCCGAGACCAAGGACCTCGCCCAACGCGCCCGCACCGGCAAACTGAAACTCGAAGAATTCCAGGGCGGCACCTTCTCGATCTCCAATCTCGGCATGTACGGCATCAAGGAGTTCGCCGCGGTCATCAACCCGCCGCACGGCTGCATCCTGGCGGTCGGCGCCGGAGCGCCGCGTCCGGTCGTCAAGGATGGACAGCTCGCGGTCGTCACCGCGATGAGCTGCACGCTCAGCTGCGACCACCGTGCCGTCGATGGCGCGGTCGGCGCCCGCTTCCTGCAAGCCTTCAAGCGCCTCGTCGACGAACCGTCGCGGATGCTGCTGTGACGTTCAAGTTTTTGACGCGGGAAAAGCCCCTCTCCCGCTTGCGGGAGAGGGGCAACTAGATGGCCGATACCTACGACGTCGCGATCCTCGGCGGCGGGCCGGGCGGGTATGTCGCGGCGATCCGCGCGGCGCAGCTCGGCATGAAGACCTGCGTTGTCGAGCGCGAGCATTTGGGCGGCATCTGCCTCAACTGGGGCTGCATCCCGACCAAGGCGCTGCTGCGCACCGCCGAGGTCTACCATCTGATGCACAAGGCCGGCGATTTCGGCCTCAAAGCCGAAAACATCTCGTTTGACGCCGGCAAGGTCGTCGCCCGCTCGCGCGCCGTCGCCAAGCAGCTGTCGAACGGCGTCGGCTTTCTGATGCGCAAGCACAAGATCGCGGTCGTGATCGGCGAGGGCAAGATCGCCGGCAAAGGCAAACTCGCGGTCGCCAAGGACGGCAAACCGGTCGCCGATATCGCGGCCAAGCACATCGTTCTGGCCACCGGCGCCCGCGCCCGATCGCTGCCCGGTCTCGAACCCGACGGCAAGCTGGTGTGGACCTACAAGGAGGCGATGGTCCCCCCGGCGATCCCCAAATCGCTGCTGGTGGTCGGCTCCGGCGCGATCGGCATCGAATTCGCCAGCTTCTATCGCGACATGGGCGCCGACGTGACTGTCGTCGAGGTGCTGCCGCGCATCCTGCCGGTCGAGGACGAGGAGATTTCCGCCTTCGCCCACAAGGCCTTCGAAAAGCAGGGGATCAAGATCCACACCAGCGCTACGCTGAAGGCGCTGAAAAAGGGCGAGGACAACGTCACCGCCCAAATCGAAGCCGGCGGCAAGACCGCCGACATCGCCGTCGACCGGGTGATCTCGGCGGTCGGCATCGTCGGCAATGTCGAAGGGATCGGCCTCGAAGGCACCGAGGTCAAGGTCGAGCGCGCCCATGTCGTCGCCGACGAATGGCTGCGCACTGGCGAGCCCGGGGTCTACGCGATCGGCGACCTGGTCGGCCCGCCCTGGCTCGCGCACAAGGCGATGCACGAGGGCGTGATCTGCGTCGAGCACATCGCCGGGATCAACGGCGTCCACCCGCTCGATGTGCGCAACGTCCCCGGCTGCACCTATTGCCGGCCGCAGGTGGCGAGCGTGGGGCTCACCGAAAAGGCGGCGCGCGACGCCGGCCACGAGGTCAAGGTCGGGCATTTTCCGTTCA
>JAFAWI010000633.1 GCA_019241915.1 Alphaproteobacteria bacterium | reverse complement strand
CGACCGGCATTTCGACCCGAAGGCGAGCGGCAAGCTGCGTGACCGACGCCGCGGTGGCAACTCCTTCGACGACCGCGCGCCGCGCGGCGAGTGTCGCGGCGAGCTTTTCCCCCCGGCCGAGCGCGACGCCAAGCGCATGGTTGCGCGATTGCGTCGCCCCGCAGGTCAGCACCAGGTCGCCGAGGCCCGAAAGACCGGCAAACGTCTCGGCGCGGGCGCCGGCGGCGACTCCCAGCCTCGTCATCTCGGCGAGGCCGCGGGTGATCAGCGCCGCTCGCGCATTGTCGCCGAGCCGCAGCCCGTCGACGACGCCGCAGGCGATCGCCAGTACGTTCTTGACGGCGCCGCCGAGTTCGACACCGACCGGGTCCTGTGAGCGGTACGGACGAAATCTGGGTGTCGCAAGCGCCGCGACAAAACGCTCGGTCAGCTCCGTCGCCCGGCTCGCGACCACAACCGCTGTCGGCAGATCGCGCGCGACTTCCGTGGCGAAACTCGGCCCCGACAGCACGGCGAGCGGATGCCCGGGGCAGAGGGCCTCGGCGATCTCGGACATGCGCAGCAGGCTGCCGGTTTCGATTCCTTTGGCGCAGAGCAGCAGCGGCAGGCGCGCCGGCAACCGCGGTGCCAGCTCGACCAATACCGCGCGCAGAAATTGCGCGGGCACCACCAGCAGCGCTGCGTCAGCCCCGGACACGGCATCCGGCAGCTCGGCCGTGGCCGCAATCGCCGGATCGAGGACGACCCCCGGCAGATAAACCGCGTTTTCATGCCGCTCGTTGATCGCCGCGGCCGTTGCCGGGTCACGCGCCCATACCACGACGTCTCCACCAGCGCGCCGCACCACGGTGGCAAGCGCCGTGCCCCAGGCGCCGCCGCCAATGATGGCCAGCCGCTTCATCGCGGTTTCTTTGCGGTATAGGCGTCGGGGTCGAGCGGCCAGCGCGGCCGGACGGGCACATCGAGCGGGTCGCTGAGGCCGAGCCGCAGCCGCTCGATCCCGGCCCAAGCGATCATCGCGCCGTTGTCGGTGCACAGCGCCGGCGCCG
This sequence comes from Alphaproteobacteria bacterium, assembly GCA_019241915.1. Taxonomy (GTDB): domain Bacteria; phylum Pseudomonadota; class Alphaproteobacteria; order ATCC43930; family CGMCC-115725; genus DATARH01. Next base: position 1,173 of record JAFAWI010000633.1, on the reverse strand, counting down.
GCGCGACAAAGCGCAAACCGGCATCGTCGGCGATGGCGGCGAGCCGGCGGCGCAGCCGCGCGTTCGCCGCGACGCCACCGGCCGCGACCAGGGCGGTTCCGTCGGGATGCCGTTCGCGGAATCGATGCGCGGCGCGCGCAGTGCGGTCGACCAGCGCGTTGCAGATCGCCAGCTCGACCGCCGCCGCCAGATCGGCGACGGTTTGCGCATCGCGCGGCGCCGCCGCGACGCGCTCGCGGATCGCGGTCTTGAGACCGGAGAACGAGAAGTCGCAGCCGCCGCGCCCGACCATCGGGCGCGGCAGCGGGAAGCGGCGGGGGTCGCCGCTGCGGGCCGCGGCTTCGATGGCTGGCCCGCCGGGCTGCGCCAACCCGAGCAGCTTGGCGCTTTTGTCAAAGGCTTCGCCGGCGGCGTCATCGAGCGTGGTGCCCAGCTGCCGATACGTCCCGATGCTCTCGCACACCAGCAGCTGCGAATGCCCGCCCGACACCAGCAGCAGCAGATAGGGAAACGCGACCTCGTCGGTGAGCCGGGCGGTCAGCGCATGCGCTTCGAGGTGGTTGACCGCGACAAACGGTTTTTTCGCCGCCCAGGCGATGCCCTTCGCCGCCATCGTGCCGACGATCAGCCCGCCGATCAGCCCGGGCCCCGATGCCGCGGCAATACCGTCGAGATCGTCAAAACCGAACCCGGCCGCATCCAGCGCCTGCCCGATCAGCCGCTGCAAATGGTCGAGATGCGACCGCGCCGCGATCTCCGGAACGACGCCGCCATAGGGTGCGTGCTCGGCCGATTGCGACTGAACCAGGTTGGCACGGATGATCGGCGGCCCACCGTCCGCCACCACCGCGACCGCGGTCTCGTCGCAGCTCGTTTCGATGCCGAGCACATTCATAGCGCGCAAATGGCAGCGAAAGCGGGTGCCCGCAAGCTGTCGTTGCGCGGAGACCGGCGACGAAGCAATCGCGCCCTGAACAGCAAACCGAGGAGAGTGCCGCGGCGCCGACGGCGCTGCGCCATGAAAGGGAGCTCACTCGTCCGCGTCGTAGGTTTTGAGCACTTTGTCGGTGGCGGCCTCGATTTCGAGCAGCTTGACCGCATAGCCCCACAGGAGCGAGGTGTGTTTCAGCACCGAACGGCAGCTCTTCTCTTCGAGCAGCACCCCGTCATGGA
>JAFAWI010000412.1 GCA_019241915.1 Alphaproteobacteria bacterium | reverse complement strand
TACGACGCCTTCTACAAGCGCCTGATCGCGATCGCGCCGATGAAGAACGTGACGTCTCGATTTGCGATGGAGCGCTTGAAGCACACCACCGCCTACCCGCTCCATCCCCGCGCTTTTCGCGACCGCCGGGCCACCGAAGAATAACTTTGCCGTCACCTCCCGTCGCCCAGCACAACAGTCTCTGCTTGGCACATAATAAGTAAAACTATACTATTGACCGGAATCATCGCGCAATTCATGCTCGCAACGGCATGATACGCCGAGCTAAATGCAGAACATTGTTGGAATTCAGACGCTGTGATTTCGCGCTATTTAGGACGTAGCAACCCAGGGCGGCTGCGGGGGTAGAGAATATGCGTGGCGACGACTTAATCGACGGCGAACCCACCCTCAAGCCCGGCCAGATCTGGCTCATCGAACACGCCGCTGCGAGCGGCCCGCCGCTGGACCGAAGCGCGTTCGCGGGCGCAGACGTCGTGCTCTACGACCGCGCCCTCACTGCGCCGATCCATGACGTGCTCCCTCCCGGGATGTATGCCGAGCCGCTCCCCTCAGCGTGTGATGACGGTGCTGCCGCGATCTCAGCGCGGGCATTGAAGCTCGCTTCCGAGGGCTGGAGGGTCATTCAGCTCGTCCCTCCAAAGAGAGCTTGGCGGCAAAGGCTCCGCGAAGCTGGCGCCGAGTTGGTGCCGCCGGCTCGCGCGCAAACCCCCGCGATGCTGCTCATCACCAAAGTCGCAGCGGGCCGCTGCCGCAGCCGCGAGATCCCGGCCAGCGAACTGCCGGAGCTTGTCGATACGGCGTCCGATGGCGAGCTGCTGATCCTGATCATCGGGCCATTTGCCGAAGCCGCTGCCTCTGCGGGATATGCCTATACCGGCAACGGGCTGGCCGGCTGAGCGGGGTTTGCCATGGCGCAGATCGAGAGCCTTTCAAAAGCCGAAGCGGTCAAGCAGCAGAGCCGCAAGTTGCGGGGCAATCTCGCGCAGGACCTCGCCGACGTTGCCGCACCGTTCGACAATACCGGCTATAGCCTGCTGAAGTTTCACGGCATTTATCAGGGCTATGATCGCGACAGCGCAACCGAGCGCAAACAGCGCGGCGACGACAAGCTGTGGCAGTTCATGGTCCGCGTACGCATTCCCGGCGGGCGGCTGACTGCGGCGCAATACCTGGCGCTCGACGGCCTTGCCGACCGCTATGCCAACGGCTCGCTGCGCATCACGACGCGCCAGAGCATCCAATTCCACGGTGTGCTGAAAGCGGAGCTGAAGCACACCGTCGCGAAGGTAAACCAGGCGCTTCTGACAACACTCGCCGCCTGCGGCGATGTCGTGCGCACAGTGACAACGGTTCCGGCGCCGATCCGCGATCCGGTGCACCGGCGGCTCGATGACGATGCCCGACGCCTGTCGGCGGATCTGCTGCCGAAGACCGGGGCCTATCACGAGATCTGGCTTGATGGCGAGAAGGTCACGCCCGACGAGGAACCGCCCGACCCGCTCTACGGCGAGCGTTACCTGCCGCGCAAATTCAAGGTCGGGCTGGCGATCCCCGAGGACAACACCATCGACGTGCTGACCAACGATCTGGCAATCGTCGCGCTGTTCGAGGGCGACCGGCTCGTTGGCTACAACTTCCTGCTCGGCGGCGGGCACGGCATGACGCACAACAAGCCGGAAACCTATCCGCGGCTGGCAACGCCCGTCGCCTTCATCGAACCCGAGGATCTGCTCGACGCAGCGGCCGCCGTCGTACGCTTGCATCGCGACTGGGGCGACCGCGGCAACCGCCGCCACGCCCGGCTCAAATACGTGATCGCCGAAAGGGGCGAGGAGTGGGCGCGCGAGCGTCTGTCCGCGCATATCGGCAAGGCGCTAACGCCGTGCCGACCGATGGCGGAATTCCGGGTGCCCGACCATCTCGGCTGGCATGAGCAGGGGGATGGGTTGGTGTATTTGGGTCTCCCGGTAGCGAGCGGGCGGATAGCCGACAGCGACGCGTCTCGGTTGCGCGCCGCGCTGCGCGAGATTGTCGGGCGGTTCGGCGCGGACCCCATCCTGATGCCGAGCCAAGACATCATCCTCAGCAACATCGGTCCCGAAGATCGGCCAGCCATCACAGCAGTGCTGCGCGCGCATGACGTGCGCCTCGCCGAGGATCTGCGTCCGATCGAGCGATGGGCCCTCGCGTGCCCGGCGCTGCCGACCTGCGGTCTCGCGCTGACCGAGGCCGAGCGTGTGCGCGACGATATCGTCGGCGCCATTTCGGCGCGGCTCAGGCGGTGGGGTCTAGAATGCGAGCGGCTCAGCGTCCGAATCACCGGCTGCCCGAACGGCTGCGCTCGTCCATACGGCGGCGACATCGGCATCGTCGGGCGGCTGCCTGGTTTCTATTCGCTGTATGTCGGCGGCGATTTCGCAGGCACCCGCCTCAACGCCGCGATTGCTGAACGACTCGACAGCGCCGACATCGCTGAGGCGCTGGACGCGCTCTTCGAACTTTTCGCGGAAGCGCGCTTGGCCGGCGAGGGGTTCGGCGACTTCTGCCATCGGATCGGGCGCGACGCGCTCCTGCAGGCGCTCGCCCGGGTGCAGAAGGGCGCTGCGTGATGCTGCCGATTACGATCGATCTTGCGCGCGTAGGCGTCGTCCTGGTTGGGAACGGGAACACCGCTCGCCGCCGCCTCGGCCTGCTCGAGGCCGCAGAGGCCGGACGGCTCACTGTCTACGCCGACGCCCCAGAGCCGGAACTCATCGAAGCCGCAGGCGATCGTCTGCGGCGCCGTCTGCCGCGCGCCGACGAGATTGCACGCGCCCAGCTGGTGTTTCTCGCCGCGGTGGCCGAGCCGACAGCATCGCGCCTTCGGCGGATCGCCGATGCCGCCGGGGTGTTGCTGAATGTGGAGGACGACCGCGCCAACAGCGATTTTCATTCGGCCGCGGTGGTCCGGCGCGGAGATTTGACCGTGGCGATCTCGACCGGTGGCAAGAGCCCCGGTCTCGCCGCCGCTGTCCGTCGCCGGATCGAGGCGTCCTTCGGACCGGAATGGTCCTTCCGCATGGAGCGCATCGCCGCTCTGCGGCTGTGCTGGCGCGCCGCCGGCAATGATTCCGAGGCGGTCACACGCCTGACCGCGATGTGGCTCCACCGTGAAGCCCCTCCGGGCTTAAAACCCGAATAGCTCCGCTGCGGATCGGGGCCGCTTTGCCGCCGATCGGCCTGCTCTATACCTTCTCGGGCTTCTGCGTCAGCCTGCTCGTCGGGATGACTGAGGTCGGCGGCAGCTCGCTGATGTCGCGGATTGATCTCGGCGTGCTCGGGTTGCTGCTGCTCGGGTCACTGCCCAGCATTTTCGTCTGCAGTCAGCTGGTGATCCGAATCCCGGATTTGGTGCTGCGGCTCGCGCTCTCGCCGTACTAACGGTGGTCGGCCGCAGGTTGGTGCTGAATCACTGGTGCCGCCCCAGGTCCGGTTTGGGGCATGAAGATCTGTTCCCGCCGATACGGCTGAGCGGCCGCTGTCGGCCAGTCAGGAGACTTCGCCGGCTCGCGGGGAAGGAAGAGCCTGATCCATGGCGTGGACCCGCTGGCAGCCGATGAACTATGCGTAGATTTCAATA
>JAFAWI010000199.1 GCA_019241915.1 Alphaproteobacteria bacterium | reverse complement strand
CGACCGGATCATCGGCCTCGAAATGGCCGCGGACGATTACCTGTCGACGCCGTTCCATCTGCGCGAGCTGCTGGCCCGGGTGCGCAGCGTTCTGCGGCGCGGCGCCGCGCGGGCCGGCGGCGACAAAGCGGGCGCCGGACGCTCGCGCATCCGCTTCGCCGGATGGACCCTCGATCTGGCGAGCCGCGAACTGGTGTCGCCGGCGGGCGAAGAGGTGCGGCTGACGACCGGCGAATTCGAGCTGCTCGCCGCTTTTGTCAACCACGCCAATCAGGTGCTTTCGCGCGACCGGCTGCTCGACCTATCGCGGCACCGCGAAGCCGGTCCGTTCGACCGCACGATCGACGTTCAGGTGGGCCGGTTGCGCCGCAAGCTCGAAGAAGACCCGAAAAACCCGACGCTGATCAAAACCGTCCGCGGCGGCGGCTACATCTTCACTCCGCCGGTCGAAAGCGAATAGCGCGGCGGCGCACCATCGGCGGGGGTGATCCGACGCCGATGACGGCGTAACAATTGCGCATTGTCCACCGTGTGCGCCGGGACAGCGAACGCCGCTGTGCTGTCGCGGCGATCGGGGAGACGCGCGATGACCGACAGCGATGCAGTGCTTGCCGCCAATCTTCAATTCTACCGGGCGTTTACAATGCGCGACGCCGACGCGATGGACGCGTTGTGGGCGCGGCATGCGCCGGTCGCCTGCGTCCATCCCGGGTGGCCGCCGCTGACCGAGCGCGACGCGGTGATCGAGAGCTGGCGCAACATCCTGTCCGGCCCGCAATCGCCGCGCATCGCCTGCTACGACGAACGCGTCTTTCTTTATGGCGACACTGCGCTGGTGATCTGCGAGGAAGAACTGGACGGCGGCACGCTCATCGCCAGCAACTGGTTTGTCCGCGAGAATGGCGGGTGGCGCATGGCGCACCATCAGGCCGGCCAGCTCGTCGCGCCGCGTCGTGCCGCCCGCCGCCCCGCCCCGGGCCGGCTCAATTAAGCCGGCGGTAGTCGCGAAAGCGGTTGCGGCGGCGGACTTCGTCGGCGGCCTGCGCGGCCTCGACCGCTTGCCGCACCACGCCCAGCCGATGCGCGGTCTCGCCGTCGAGCTTGCCGTCCCACCGCTCCGGCCGGAAGCGGCGCTGAAAGGCGACGAGCGGCGGCACTTCGTTGCCCGGCTCGACCTGATAGCCGATCCGCGCCAGATCGGCCAGCGCGCGAGCGCGCTCGACGATGCCGACAGCGCGGCCGCGCCGGCGCCGCGCCTCGGCGGCCGGCTCGGGCCACAGGCCGATGCCGGCACGTGCGAGGCGCGGCCAGTCGAACAGTTCACCCGGGTCGGTCTTGCGCGTCGGTGCGATATCGGAATGGCCGACGACCCGGTAGGACGGGATCCGTCTTCGCGCGACGATGTCGCTGCACAGCGTCTCAACCGCCAGCATTTGCGGTTCCGGAAAGGTGCGGTAGCCCCATTCGTGACCGGGGTTGACGATCTCGACCCCGATTGACACCGAATTGAGCGTGCTCTCTCCCATCCAAAACGACGCCCCGGCATGCCACGCCCGGCGTTCCTCGGATACCAGCCGCCACACGGCGCCGTCCTCCTCGACCAGGTAATGCGCGCTGACCTTGGCCTCGGGGTCGCACAGCCGGTCGAGCGCCGCCGCGGCGCTTTGCATCCCGGTGTAATGCAGCACCAGCATGTCGATGCGGGGGATGCCGGCAACGACCTCTGCGCGGCTGTCATGGTTGGGCGACCGGCGCTCGCGGACGATCAGGCCGCCACCGGGGCCGCTGACGCTCATGCGCGCGCCGGGTGCTCCTTGACCAGCCGGTCGTGCGCCGCATTGATGCGGGCGATACGCGCGGTGGCGCGCACCAGCATCTCCGGCGGCAGCCCCTGCGACACCAGCACATCCGGATGGTGCTCGCGCACCAGGCGATGGTACGCGACGCGGATTTCTTCCGCCGAGGCGCTCGCCGCCAGGCCGAGGATGGCATGCGGGTCGTCCTCGGGCGGCGCACCGCAATGGGTCGCGCGGATGCGCGCGTAATCAGCCGCATCGAAGCCGAACAGCCGCGCCACCTCGCGCAGATAGGCGTCCTCGGCGGCGCACAGCGCGTGGTCGGCAAGCGCGATGTGAAAAAGACCGCCGAGCAGGTCTTCGAGCACCGCCTTGTCGCCGGCAAACAGCCGCCCGACCTGCCGGGCATAGCTTTCGAAGCCATGCGTGCTGCGCCGCGCCAGATCGAAAATTATCCGCACATGCGCTGCTTCGGCGGGGGGCACGCTGAACACTTCGTTGAATGCGGCGACCTCATCGCGCGTCACCTCGCCGTCGGCCTTGGCCATTTTGGCGCTGAGCGCGATGACGGCGATGGTGAAGGTAACGCGGCGGCGCGGGTCGCCCTGACCGCTGTCGGCGAGCGTCGGGTCGGCCGCGGGGCTGGGCCAATGCGGCAGATGATCGCCGATCCGGGCGAGCAAATGGCCGAGCGGTCCGCCAAACGAGAGGTGGCGGGCGCCGAGCAGGATGCGGCCGACGACGCTCATGGCCTGCGTATACGACATCTTGTGACGCCGGTCGATTGCGGCGCAGCAT
>JAFAWI010000159.1 GCA_019241915.1 Alphaproteobacteria bacterium | reverse complement strand
CACGCCGGCACGTTCAACAACAACGTGCTGACGATGAACGCGGGCTATGTCGGGTTGACCGAAGTCTACAAGCCGGCCGACGCGGTTGCGCTCAACAAATTCGGCGACGGGTTGCGCGAGCGGCTCAACGCGGTCGTGCGCAACCGGGGCCTGGCGATGCAGTTCACCGGGATCGGCTCGATGATCGGCGTGCACATGCGCGGCGGCGCCATCCGCAACGCCGCCGACGCGGCCCAGGGCCACGCCGGCCTGCTCGACCTGTTTTATTTCGACCTGACCGCGCGCGGCATCTGGTTCGCCAAGCGCGGGATGATGGCGCTCTCGCTCCTGCTCGACGACAATGACGGCGACCATTTGGTAAGCGCGGTTGAGGAATTTGCCGACACCCGCGCCCCGCTATTCGGAGGCGTGCAATGAGCGGCAATCCCCAGAGCAATTCGCGTGTCGCCTATTTCAACGGGCGCATCGTGCCCGAGCGCGAGGTGGTGATCCCGTTCCGCGACCGCGGTTTCAAATACGGCGACGCCGCGTTTGACATGACGCGCACCTTTCGCGGCCGCGCGTTCAAGCTCAAAGAACACATCGACCGCTTCTACCGCTCGCTCAAATACCTGCGCATCGACCCGGGCCTAAGCCCGCAGGAGATGGTTGACATCAGCGAGGAGGTGCTGGCGCGCAACGCGCATTTCCTCACGCCCGACAGCGATTTCTGGGTCGGCCAGCGGGTGTCGCGCGGGGTCGACGCGGTTGGCGACGAGGGTTGGGACGAGACCGGCCCGACCGTCATCGTCGAATGCATCCCGCTGCCGCTCGCCAGGCGCGCGCGGCTGTTTCGCGACGGGATCGACATCGTCGTCCCGCCGATCCGCCGCACCGCGCCCGAGGCGCTGAGCCCGCGCGCCAAGACGCACAACTACCTCAACCTGATCCAGGCCGACCTTCAGGCCAAGGCGCAGGACCCCGAGGCGTGGTCGGTGCTGCTCGACCATAACGGCCACCTCTCGGAAGGCATCGGCAGCAACATCTTTCTGGTGCAGGGCGGCGAGGTGCTGACTCCGCGCAGCGAATTCGTGCTGCCCGGGATCAGCCGCGAGACCGTGATCGAACGCTGCGCCGAGCTCGGCATCCCGTGCCGCGAAGCCGATCTCGACCTCTACGACGCCGGCATCGCCGACGAGATCTTTATGACCTCGACCAGCCCCTGCATCTGCCCGGTGCGCAGCATCGGCGGCCGCACCCTGCCCGTGCCGCTGCCCGGCCCGATCACCAAACAGATCAGCGACGCCTACGCCCGCTTTGTCGACTGCGACTTCGTCGCGCAGTACCTCAAGCACCTCGTCTGAGGGTCAGTCCCTGTCGGTCACGGTGTGTTTCTTCCCCGTGGCGTCGGTATAGACGCCGGTCTGCTTGCATTCTTCGAGCCGCGCCTGGCAGGCCTGTTTGCACTTGTCCTTGATGTCGACGGTGCAGACCTTCTCGCAGGTCGCCGCATGCGAGCTGCAGGAATCGGCAGAGGCACCCGCCAGCGGCGCGGCGGCGAGAATGGCCGCGATCAGCAATGTCCTCATGGTTCCTCCCCTACGGTCGGTTCTTCCATACCGCCTTTTGGTAAAGCTCCGGTCCGAAATCGGGCGGCACGTCGCCGGTCATCCGGCGCTGATGGTGGTCGAAATCGGCAAGAAACAGGTCGCGGCTGATCGCGCCGGTGACGCTCGCATGTCCGCGCTTCATGCTCGGCACATCGCCCACCGGCACGCCAAAGCTGACAAACCCGGCCGGGTTGAAGCAGTGGATGTCTTTGAGGTACGGCGCCAAGCCCGGCTCGTTTTCCATGAACTCGTTGCCGGGCCCGAGATAGGGATGCGCGCCGAGAAAATCGTCCGCCTCGTCGGCCGGCGGCGTGTAACGGTCGCGCCACAACAGGATATGCCGGGCGAAATCGGCAAACTCGGCCCGCAGGTTCGGATCGGCGGCATACCCCGTGCCCGCGATCACGTAATCGAACCGCCAGTCCCCATCCGCCGCCGCGGCGGCGACACGGGCGTCCTCCGCCCGCGCCGACAGCCATGGCGCCGCCAAATGCAGGTGGAAATTGTCGTGCTTCAGCACCCGCTCGATCGCGTCCTGCGGCGCGGTCGAACCGGCGCGGCGGTAGCGCACCGCCTGGTGCCAGCGCACTGCGTCGGGCAGTGCGTAGTAGTTGTCGTAGGCGCCGGGATAGCCGCGGCTGCGATTGATCGGCGTCGCCGCGAGCGCCGCCCGGCGCGCGAACAGATGCACCGACTTCGCCCCGCTTTCGAGCGCCACCGCTGCCGCGTCAAACGCCGACGCCGCGCCGCCGATCACCGCGACCTCCTTGCCGTTGAGCGCGGCGAAGTCGATCTCGTCCGCGGCATGCGCCCACACTCCCCGCGGCAGGTCGCGCAGCACCGCCGGCGCCGCGATCCCACCGCTCCCGGCAAACCCGGTGGCGACAATGATCTTGCGCGCGGTCTCGACGCCGCTGTTGAGGTGCAGCCGGAAACAACCGCCGACGGGCTCGAACGCCGGCTCGATGCGGTCGAGCCGGGTGCCGTAGCGCACCGCGATGCCGAGAAACTCGCGGTACCAGG
>JAFAWI010000104.1 GCA_019241915.1 Alphaproteobacteria bacterium | reverse complement strand
CTTGACAAGACGGCGCGGATCTGGGAGGCCGCGACCGCGAAAGAGATCGCGGTGCTGCGCGGTCACGAGGGGGGAGTGTGGTCTGTCTCTTTCAGCCCCGACGACTCGCGCCTCGTCACGGCGTCGGCAGACAAGACAGCTCGGGTCTGGGACATCGCGACAGCAAAGGAAATCGCGGTGTTGCGCGGACACGGCAGCAGGGTACAATCAGCCGCCTTTAGCCCCGACGGCTCGCGTATCGTGACCGCCTCCGAGGACCGGACAGCGCGGATCTGGGATATCGCGGCGGCGAAGGAGATCGCGGTGCTGCAGGGTCACGAGGGCGCTGTATGGTCTGCCGCCTTCACCCCCGACGGGCGGCGCATCGTCACCACCTCGTTCGACAAGACCGCGCGGATCTGGGATGCCACGACGGCAAAGGCGATTGCCACGCTGCGCGGTCATGATAATTTTGTCGTGTCCGCCGCTTTCAGCCCTGGCGGATCGCGCATCGTCACGAGCTCTTGGGACAAGACGGTGCGGATCTGGGATGCCGTGACCGCGAGGGAGATCGCGGTGTTGCGCGGGCACGAGGACATAGTGTGGTCCGCCATGTTCAGCGCTGACGCGTGGCGCATCGTTACGGCGTCCAAGGACAAGACGGCACGGATCTGGGACGTCCGCTTCGCGACGATGCCGACTAAAGATCTCGTCGCGGAGACCTGCACCTCGCGACTGGCCGGCCTGACCAGATTGACCCGCGACGAAATGCGCCTCGCCGGCTACTCCGACACGATCCCGGAAATCGACGTCTGCACTGCCGAGGAGTAAGCGGCGATCTTTCGATCGCCGGGTCAGGCTCGGAGCTCGAAGAACTCGACGGCGTTGCCGGCCCAGATCTTGTGGTTGTCCTCTTCCGGGATGTCGCGCATAGACGCTATCGATGATCGGCCGCGAATTGGGCCGTTCGTTCTCGATGTGCTGGAAGTCGGTCGCGAACAGACCTCGATGACTCAGGTCGCGGCCGAGACGCTCGGGCTGCCGATCGAGCGGGTGAAATTCATGCTCGGCGACACGCGGCTGCCCCGGGCCCCCGCGCATGGCGGCTCGATGACGATGGCGAGCGTCGGCAGCGCCGTGCAGGCCGCCTGCCGCAAAGCCCGCGACGACGCGCTGTCGCGCGGCGGCGGCAACGATCTCGCCGAGGCGATGCGCCGGATCGGTCAGCCGGTCGAGGCCGAGGCCGAGGTCAAGCCGGGCGACGAGAACGAGCGCTTCTCGATGCATGCTTTCGGGGCCGTGTTCGCGGAGGTCGCCGTCGATCCGGACCTCGGCGAGACGCGCGTGCGGCGCATCGTCGGCACCTACGGCGCTGGCCGCATAGTCAACCCCAAAACCAGCCGCAGCCAGTGCATGGCGGCATAATCGGCGGCATCGGTATGGCTCTGATGGAGCACTCCGTCTACCCGGATGGCCCAGTGGCGGAGGAAACGCTCGGGGTGATCGGCGCGGCGATGGCCGGGGCAGGCGTCGTCGGGCTCGGGCCTCTCACGCTCAGCCGGCGCGAGCGGATGGTCGCGGTCGAGCCGCACGACGGCGTCGATTCAGTGTGGCGAGATGATGCGACGTCCGATGCCGTAGCTGGCTGTTAACATCAGCACCACCTCGCCGGCTATGCAGCAAAGGGGTCGGCGCCCAAAGCGAAGACGGTCCGAGCTCCCGCGAAATCGTTGCCCATCTAGTGCGGAACTAGACGTTCGAATCCATTCCCCCCTCCAGCGCAGAGTATGCGAACTTCCGTTCCCTTTCGCGTAGTTGCGATGATGGTCCCATCGGTGGATCGCCCCGGCGAGCATCCTGAGATCAGGCGGAAATTACCCGGTCGTCGCCCAAACTCTCGATCTCGCGGCGAGTGCGGCCGAGCCGCGCATGCATGCGGTAGCCGTCATATTTGATTTGATGCAGCCAGCCGTCGCGAACGGCGTGGAGAGTTGGCGGCCGTTGGGCGGAAGCGGGATCGAGGTTTCATCCGAGAGGCAGGCGGATCGACCGCGACCGTCGGTGAGCGGCGTGATTTGAGCATTTGCCGGCGCCAGCCCCCATCCATTTGTTGGAAGCCCATTCGAGGAGCCATCGCTCACCCGCCCGATCAGACAGCATCACCAGGGCCGCGCTGCGCTGTCACTGTGCGAGCGCATCGCGGAACCGAAGGTTCGAATCCTGTTCCCTCCAGCAGGGAGTCAGCCACCGTCGGTTAGGACGCCCGTAGGTCACCTACTCCCAAGCGAGCGATAAAGCAACCGCCCCTGTCACTCGGCGCCCTGGCGTTGTACCCCCGAAATCGATCGCCGTCATCGGCGCCGTAGAGACCACCCGGCCGGCGGTTATCCGCGAAATGCCGCAGATCCAACGAGACCGGCCGGTCGGGACGCAGCCTACTTCCCGGTGGATTGCACCCGGCGCGTTAGGCTGAGGCCCCCTTCCGGTCGTACTCAGCCGCCGCCTCGCCTAACCGACGGTTG
>JAFAWI010000048.1 GCA_019241915.1 Alphaproteobacteria bacterium | reverse complement strand
GCCGATCGCGCTGACCTGCCCCGAATGCGGCGGCGCCGTGCGCGAAATCCCGGGCACAGGGGTCCTCGCCTACCGCTGCCACACCGGCCACCGCTTCAGCGCCGATGAGTTGCTGGTGCACCAGCTCGACGACGTCGAGCGAGCCATCATGGTGGCGATCCGCGTCCTCAGCGAACGCACCGCGCTGTGCCGCCGGATGATCGGCGAAGCCAAGGCGGCAGGCCGCAGCCACGGCGTCGCCTATTGGACCCGGCTCAAAGCCGAGGCCGACGAACAGCTGACGGTGCTGCAGACCTTTCTCACCCATACCACCGAACCGGCCGAGCCGCCGGAACACGAAGCGGCGGCCGCAACCCTCGGCGACCATTGATCGGGCACAATTGCCCGCAGCGCAACATAGGTTAGCGACAGCGCACCGCGCGCTTCTTAACGTCGCCGTTCCGTTCACCCTCAAACGGAGCGCGACCCGTGTCCGCCACAGTCGAGGTCCGGATCATCGGCGGCGATCTCGCCGAAGCCATGCGGCAGATGCGGACATGGCTCGACCACCGCAAGAGCGTGCCCGATGCCTTCCGCCAGTCGACCTGCCCCGGCGGGTTGGCGTTGCATGTCGAATTTCGGCAGCCGGTCGACGCAACCGCATTCGCCGCAAGGTTTGGCGGGCGCGTGCTGGGTATGCCCCCGGTGCTTGACGAATTGGCACGTGCACCGTCAGCCGCCGGCAGGCTGCCCCGCCTTTAACCGGCGGCTTTGCGTATCTCGTCGATGATCGGTATTGCGCAGCAGTCTGCCGAAGCAGCACTCTGTCGCCGTCGCTAGCGTTCTCTGACGAGGGCGGAGATTTGGCGGAGGGTCGCGCGCTCACTGTGGGGATTGGCGCCTCGGCCGGCGGCGTCGAGGCCCTGCAATCCTTCTTCGGAGCGGCCCCGCTCGATGCCGGCCTCGCCTTTATCGTCGTCATGCATTTGGCCGAAGGTCGGGCCAGCGCGCTGCGCGACATCCTCGCCCGGGCCACCGGCATGGCCGTCGTCGCGGCGCGCAACGGCATGACGATCGAGCCCGACCACGTTTATGTGCTGGCAACGGATTCGGTCCTGACCGTGCGGCGGGGACGGCTGCAGCTGCGCCAACACCGCGGCGGCGCCTCGCGCGAGCGCCACACGATCGATGTGTTTTTCGCCTCGCTCGCCGAGGATGTGGGTGAGAACGCCGTCGCCATCATCCTGTCGGGTGTCGGCAACGACGGTACACTGGGGGCGAAGGCGATCAAGGAGCGCGGCGGGCTCACCATCGCGCAGCAGGCCGACCACAGCGCGCCGCGTCACCCCGAGATGCCGATGAGCGCGGTCGCCTCGGGCGCCATCGACCTCGACATCCCGGTTGAGGCAATGGGGCCCAAGCTCGTCGAATATGCGCAGGGGCTGGGCCGTCTCGATCCCGAGACACAGCCGCGCGACCGGCGCGGCGACATCGACCGCGCGCGCGAAACGATCTGCGAGATCCTGCTCGACCAGGTCGGGCACAATTTCGCAGGCTACAAGGAGCGCACCATGCTGCGCCGCATCGAACGGCGCATGCAGGTCCTCGAGCAGAGCGACATCAACCGCTACATCGCCCGCTTGCGCGAGGACCGCGGCGAGGTGGTGCAGCTGTTCCAGGACCTGCTGATCGGCGTCACCGCGTTCTTCCGCGACCGCGAGGCGTTCGACACGCTCGACGACAAGGTGATCCCGCGGCTGTTCGTGGGCAAGGGCGCGGCCGACATCATCCGGGTCTGGGTGCCGGGCTGCTCCACCGGCGAGGAAGTCTACTCGATCGCGATCCTGCTGCTTCAGCAGATGGCCGGGCTCAAGGCGCGGCCGAAAGTGCAGTGCTTTGCGACCGACATCGACGACGGCGCCATCGCGGTCGCGCGCAGCGCCACCTATCCGGTGGCGATGCTGCGCGAAGTCCCGCCCGATGTGCTCGACCGTTATTTCACCGGCGACGGGTCGACCTACACGCTGACCAAGGAGGTTCGCGACCTCTGCATCTTTTCCTCGCACAGCGTGATCCGCGACCCGCCGTTCTCGCGCATCGACCTGATCTCGTGCCGCAACCTGCTGATCTATCTCGACACCGACCTGCAGAGCCAGCTGATCCCCGTGTTCCATTACGCGCTGCGGCCGGGTGGCTTCCTGTTCCTCGGCAGCTCCGAGAACCTGACGCGGCACAGCGACCTGTTCGCACCGGTCGACAAGCGGCACCGCATCTTCCAGCGCCGCGACAGCGCCGCCAATCTCGGCGGCTTCTCGCTGGTGATGCCGGGGACCCGGCAGGCCAACAACCTTCATCAGCATCCGCTGGTGCGCAGCATGGATGGGTTGCCGCTGCGCCAATCGGTCGAACGTCAGGTGCTGGAGCGGTTCGCGCCGGCGCATGTCGTCGTTACCCGCGCGGGCGACATCGTCCATTACTCGCCCCGCACCAGCAAATACCTGGAAAATGCGGTCGGCGCGCCGAGCCGGCAGGTCGTGGCGATGGCCCGGCGCGGCTTGCGCATCGACCTTCGCGCCGCGCTCAACGAGGCGGTCGAGACGCGTCGCACGCAGATGCGCTGCGGTCTTGCGCTCGAACTCGACGACCGTACCCAGATTGTCGATTTGACGATCGAACCGCTCCCGGAGCTCGACGGCGAGCCGCTGTTCCTCGTCGTTTTTACCGATGTCGGCGCGCCGCGCAGCACGCGGGAGGCGGCGAGCGAGCCACAGCCGCGCGAGCGCGCCGATGTCCAGCATCTTGAACACGAGCTGCGCGACACCCGCGAGCGGTTGCAGTCGATGGTCGAGGAGTACGAGACCGCGCTCGAAGAGCTGAAATCGGCGAACGAGGAGCTGGTCTCGACCAACGAGGAGCTGCAATCGACCAACGAGGAGCTGGAAACCTCACGCGAGGAGACCCAGTCGATCAACGAGGAGCTCAATACCGTCAACAGCGAGCTGCACCGCAAGGTCGAGGAGCTCGACCGCACCAACGACGACCTGCGCAACCTGTTCGACAGCACGCCGATCGGCACGGTGTTCCTCGACCGCAACATGGTGATCCGCACCTTTACGCCGGCGATCGGCGCGATCTTCAACCTGATTGCCGGCGACCGCGGCCGCCCGCTGACCGACATCGCCAACGATTTGGAAGGCGTCGATCTGCGGCACGAGATCGAGGCGGTGCTGGAGACGCGCCAGGCCAGCGAGCGCCGCCTGACCCGCCGCGGCCGCCAAGGCCACTACCTGATGCGCATCCTGCCCGACAATGCCGCCAGCGCCCCCGGCGGGGTGCTGGTCAGCTTTATCGATATCTCGCCGATGGTCGAAATCGAGCAGCACCTGCGGGAATTCAACCAGGGCGCGGACACCATGCTCCAGATGGCGCTGCGCATCTCCGATGCCAGCCTCTCGGCCCTTCGCTCGACCGCGAATGAGGACGGTATACACCGCCTGCGCAGTCTCAGCGCGATCTACCGGCTCCTGTCGCGCGTCGAGTGGGCTGCCCTGCCGCTGCGCGACCTGATCACCGAAGAGGCCGGTCAGCTGGGCATCGCGCTCGGCGCGCGCATCGGGATCGAGGGTCCGCCGGTCGCCCTCAAACCCAAAGCGGCGATCATGCTCGGCCTCGCGCTGCACGAGCTGGCGTGCAATGCCCGCGAGCATGGCGCGCTCGCCGACAAGAACGGCAAAGTCAGGCTGGAGTGGAGAGTCGAGGCGGCAAACGGCAAGCCCAGGCTGTTGGTACGATGGCAGGAAAGCGGCGGGCCGGCGGTTGCCGAACCGCAAGTCAGCGGGTTTGGCCGCACGCTGATCGAGCGCCAGCTCGAAGCCGAGATCGGCGCCACCGCCACGCTGGATTTTGCCCCGCAGGGACTGACAGCGGAGGTTGTAGTGCCGTTGTCCGGCGAGCTGATCGCCGCTTCCGCCGCCGGCTGATCAGGAGCGGCCCGCAAGCGGCTCCGCGCCGCCGGCACGTTGCTGCAGCCGGCTCAGCACGCGCAACGACGCTTCGATCCGTTGCTGGTCGCGCTGCAGATCGTCGGCGGCCTTGCGCAGCGCGCGCCGCGCGCTTTCCAACCGCATCGTCGATCGCCGCGTCGCCTCGCTGGTCTTGTTGAGCTGTACGTCCAAGTCGAGCTTGCTTACCGGCTTCATCAGGGACCCACGCATCGCAGCCGCCCCAGGTCACAACCAAAAGCGCCGCCCGCGCTTCGTCAAGTCGCCTGGTTTCCCAATGGCGCATAGGCGCCTCGCGCGCAGCGCAAGCGAAACCGCAAGCCCGCTACAGCTTGCCCCGCGCGGTGGCGATCAGCTGCCGGAGCTCCTCTGCGGTGATCGCGCCGGGCACGATCGTGTCGCCGACGATGAAGGAGGGCGTGCCGCTGAGGTCGAGGTCGCTGCCGAGGTCGAGATTCGTCTTCAGTTCCTTTTCGACCTCGGGCGATTTCATGTCTTGCTTGAGCCGCTCGACATCGAGCCCGACCGTGGCGGCGACCTTGTAGATCACGGTCTCGTCGAAATGGCCGGGCGCGTTCATCATCGCCCGATGGAACGCCTCGTATTTGCTCTGTTGGCGGGCAGCGAGCGCGGCGCGGGCGGCAACCTCCGACACCGGCCCCAGCACCGGAAATTCCTTGTAGACAAAGCGCAGCCTGCGGTCGTCGGCGACCAGTTTTTCCAGCGCCGGCTCGACCTGTTTGCAATAAGGGCAGCGGTAGTCGAAGAACTCGACCAGCGTCACGTCGCCCTTGGCGTTACCGGCGACTGGGGATTGCGGGTCGTCGAACACCGCCTTCTTGTGCTCGGCCAGGATGCGGGCGGCCTTGGCCTTCTCGTCGGCCTTGATCCTGTCCTCGGCCGCCTGGATCGCATCGACCAGCACCTCCGGGTGCGATTTCAGGTAGTCGCCGACGATCGCCTCGATCTGCTTCTTCTGCTCGGGCGTGAAATCCGCGGCCGAAGCAAACGGCGCGGCGAGCGCGGCAGCGAGAAAGAGGGGGAGGCCGAAGCGTGCGGAC
>JAFAWI010000726.1 GCA_019241915.1 Alphaproteobacteria bacterium | reverse complement strand
AGGAGGGGGTCATTCACATCGTCGCCGAAGACCTGCGCGACCTGTCTGCACGACTCAAAACGCTGCGCGACCGCAACGGCGACGAAACCCGCGGCGATGCCGCAATACCCGCGCCGCGCGACATCTACATACCCGACTTCGTGATCCAGAGCCGCGATTTCCGTTAAAGCCGCTGGCGGCCGACCCGTCCGCTGGCAATGGCGCAGGCCGCACCCAACCTGTACGGCATGAACCTCGTCTATGCCGAACCGCCGCCGACTGAACCGCCGCTGCGCGCGGCGATCGCGGCGGCCAACCGGCGCGACGAGGGGGCGGCCGACGCGCTGATCCTCGCTGCAGCAGCGCTGCCGGAGGCGGCGCAGCAGCGCATCCAGGCAACGGCGTCGCGCTTTGTCGCGGCAGTGCGCGCAACAGGCCCGGCGCGCGGCGGGATCGAAGCGTTTCTGCACGAATACCGGCTGTCGACACCGGAAGGGGTCGCGCTGATGTGCCTCGCCGAGGCGCTGCTGCGCATCCCCGACAGCGCGACGGTCGACCGGCTCATCCGCGACAAGCTCACCGCCGGCGACTGGCAGAGCCATCTCGGCCATTCCGGCTCGGTCTTCGTCAATGCTTCGACCTGGGCGCTGATGCTGACCGGCCGCCTGTTGCGCGCCACGCCGCAAGAAGGCGACCTCGCCCATGCGCTGCACCGGTTTGTTGCGCGCTCAGGCGAGCCGGTGGTGCGGCAGGCGGTGCTCGGCGCGATGCGCATCCTCGGCCGCCAGTTTGTCATAGGCCGCACCATCGGCGAGGCGCTCGCCCGCGCCCGGGACGCCGAAGGGCAGGGCTATCGGCATTCCTACGACATGCTTGGCGAAGCGGCCAAGACTGCGGCCGACGCGGCGCGCTACCACGACGCCTATGCCGCGGCCATCGCGGCGATCGGCGCCACCGCCGTCGGGCGCGCGGTGGAAGAGGCACCCGGCATCTCGGTCAAGCTCTCGGCGCTGCACCCGCGCTACGAGCCGGCGCAGCGCGAGCGGGTGATGCGCGAGCTGCTGCCGCGGCTCGAAGACCTCGCAGTGCGGGCGCGCGACGCCGGGATCGGCTTCACGGTCGATGCCGAGGAAGCCGACCGGCTCGACCTGTCACTCGATCTGTTTGAGGCGGTGGCGGGGATGCCCGGCATCGCCGGGTGGGACGGCCTCGGGCTTGCGGTTCAGAGCTACCAGAAGCGCGCGCCGGCGGTCCTCGACTGGCTCGCCGGCCTCGCCGCCCGGACCCGGCGCCGGCTGAGGGTGCGGCTGGTCAAAGGCGCCTATTGGGACAGCGAGGTTAAGCGCGCGCAGGAACGCGGCCTCGCCGGGTATCCCGTTTATACCCGCAAGATCGCGACCGACGTCTCGTACCTTGCTTGCGCCCAGCAGCTTTTCGCCAACGGTGCGGCGTTCTACGCGCAATTCGCGACGCACAACGCGCACACAATCGCCGCGGTGCTCGAACTGGCCGGCGAGCGGCGCGGCTGGGAATTCCAACGGCTGCACGGCATGGGCGAGGCGCTGCACGACCAGGTGATCGCGTTGGGGCGGCCGTGCCGCGTCTATGCGCCGGTCGGCGGCCACGAAGACCTGCTTGCCTATCTGGTGCGGCGGCTGCTGGAAAACGGCGCCAACACATCGTTCGTCAACCGCATCGTCGACGAGCGGCTGCCGGTCGAGACAATCGTCGCCGACCCGATCGCGGCGCTCGCCGCTACCGCGCCGAAACCGCACCCGAACATTCCGCTGCCGCGCGACCTGTATCGGCCCGAGCGCGCTAATTCGGCCGGCATCGACCTGGCGGATCGCGACGCTTTGGCCGAATTGCGCGAGGGCCTTGCAACCGCGCTGACCGCGCCCGCATCGTCGGCGCCAATCGTCGGCGGCTGGGAAGTCGCCGGCCCTGCCGAGCCTGTCTTCGACCCCGCTGACCGCCGCCGGCAGATCGGCACCGCGGTCGCGGCCGACGGCACGGCGGTCGACGCGGCGCTGACTGCAGCGGTGCGCGCCGTGCCCGGCTGGGACCGCGCCGGGGCCGGCGAGCGCGCCGCGATTCTCGACCGCGCCGCCGAACTCTACGAGCGCGAGCGGTACGCGCTGATGGCGCTGGTGATCCGCGAGGGCGGGCGCCCCATCCCGGCGGCGCTGTCGGAGCTGCGCGAGGCAGCCGACTACCTGCGTTATTACGCGGCCCGCGCCCGCGCCGATTTCGCCGCACCGCTGGCGCTGCCGGGGCCGACCGGCGAGCGCAACCGCCTCGCGCTGCACGGCCGCGGCGTCTTCACCTGCATCTCGCCGTGGAACTTCCCGCTGGCGATCTTCACCGGCCAGATCGCTGCCGCGCTCGCCGCCGGCAACGCGGTCGTTGCCAAGCCGGCCGTGCAGACGCCGCTCATCGCCGCCGCTGCGGTGCGGCTGCTGCACGCGGCCGGGGTTCCGGGCGACGTGCTGCACCTGCTGCCCGGCGACGGGGCGCGGATCGGCGGCGCGCTTGTAGCTGACCCGCGCGTCGCCGGCGTCGCGTTCACCGGCTCGACCGATACCGCGCGGGCGATCAACCTCGCGCTCGCCAAGCGGCCAGGGCCGATCGTGCCCTTTATCGCCGAGACCGGCGGGCAGAACGCGATGATCGTCGACTCATCGGCGCTGCCCGAACAGGTGGTCGCCGATGCGCTGACTTCGGCGTTCGACAGCGCCGGCCAGCGCTGCTCGGCGCTGCGTTTGCTCTATGTGCAGGACGAGATCGCGCCGAGCCTGTTGCCGCTGCTTTCCGGTGCGATCGCCGAGCTGCCCATTGACGACCCGGCGCTGTTGGCGACTGATGTCGGCCCGGTCATCGACGAGGCAGCACGCGCCGCGCTTGGCGAGCATGCCGCACGGGTGGGCCGCGAAGGTCGGCTGCTCTACCAATGCGACCTGCCACCCGCCACCGAGCACGGCACTTTCTTCGCACCGCGCACTTTTGAGATCGACAGCGCGCGGCGGCTCACCGGGGAGGTTTTCGGCCCAATTCTGCATGTCGTGCGCTGGCGCGCCGACCGGCTTGACGCGGTGCTCGACGAGATCGCCGCCACGGGCTTTGCGCTGACCCTCGGCGTCCACAGCCGCATCGACGAGACCATCGGCCACATCCTCGGCCGCCTCAGTGTCGGCAACACCTATGTCAACCGCAACATGATTGGTGCGGTCGTCGGTGTGCAGCCGTTTGGCGGCGAGCGGCTGAGCGGCACCGGCCCCAAGGCCGGCGGCCCGCGCTACCTCTATCGCTTCGCAGCGGAGCGCACGGTCTCGACCGACACCACCGCATCGGGGGGCAATGCGACCTTGCTGTCGCTCGACGAGGAGCGTTGACCGCCGCCCGCGCCGCCGCCTCAATAGCCGACCCTTCCCATGAGGTAGCCAGCGATGACCGACACTCCGATGCCGCTCGCCCGTTTCAAGGTGCTCGACCTGACACGCGTGCGCGCCGGCCCGACCGCGGTGCGTCAGCTCGCCGATTGGGGCGCGGAGGTGATCAAGATCGAGGCGCCGCCATCGCCCGGCGAAGGCCTTGGCGGACCGCGGCTCGGCCCCGACTTCCAGAACCTGCACCGCAACAAGCGCAGCCTGACGCTCGACCTCAAAGCGCCCGACGGGATCGAAATCTTCCGCAAGCTGGTCAAGGACGCCGATGTCGTGGTCGAAAACTTCCGGCCCGACGTCAAGGAGCGCCTCGGTATCGACTACAACGCGCTGCGGCAGCTCAACCCGCGTATCGTCTACGCCAGCATTTCGGGTTTCGGGCAGAGCGGCCCCTATCGCGACCGGCCGGGCTTCGACCAGATCGCGCAGGGCATGGGCGGGCTGATGTCGATCACCGGGCTGCCCGGGCAAGGGCCGGTGCGTGTCGGCATCCCGGTTGCCGACCTGACCGCCGGCATCTTCACCGCGATGGGCATCCTGATCGCGCTGCTGGAGCGCGAGGTGTCGGGCGAGGGCCAGTGGGTCGAAAGCTCGCTGCTCGCGGCGCAGATCGCGATGCTCGACTTCCAGGGCGCGCGCTGGACAATCGCGCGAGAGGTGCCCGAGCAGGCGGGCAACGACCATCCGACCAGCATCCCAACCGGGGTATTCCAGACCGAGGACGGCTACATCAATATCGCCTCGGCCGGCGACGAGATTTTCGGCCGGCTGTGCCGCGCCTTCAACAAGCCCGAGTTGGCCGAGCATCCGGACTACAAGACCGGCCGCTCGCGTTCGGAGAACCGCAAGGCGCTCAACGCCGCGATCGAGGCGATCACCAAAACGAGGACCAGCGCCGAGTGGATCGACGCGCTCAACAAGGCGGGCGTGCCGTCGGGGCCGATCTACAAGATGGACGAGGTGTTCGCCGACCCGCAGGTCAAGCATCTCGGCATGGCGCAGACTGTCCGGCACAAGCAGCTCGGCGACATCGATCTGATCGGCCAGGCGGTGACCCTGAGCCGCACCCCGAGCCGGCTGAAAACAGCCAGCCCCGACGCCGGAGAGCACACCGACGCGATCCTTGGCGAACTCGGCTACAGCACCGGCGACATCGCCCGGCTCAAGGAGAAGGGCGTGGTGTAGGGCCGGGCCTGTTATCGGCCGCCAGCGGCGGCTATCTTCAGCGCGATGGCATCAGCGCGCTCGATAGGCACCAGACGGTCAAGGACCTCACCGCTGCGGGCTTCACCGACGCGCAGGCGGAGGCGCTGGCCTATGCGCTGCGCCAGGCGCAGCAGATCGACCTGTCCGACCTGGTAACAAAATCCGATCTGGCCGCGCGCTTGCCGAAACGAAATGATCAAGCGGGTTGTCGGAGTCGCATTTGCGGAAGTGGCGGCCATCATCGGCATCTTGAAGCTGTTTCCTGGCGGCCATCTTTAAGCGAGCGTCGCCTATCGCACCCGTGCCTCGCGCCGGTCGTAGCGCCGGAGCAGGGCGTCGCCCAGCAGGTTGCAGGCGATCACGGTCAGAAAGATCAT
>JAFAWI010000474.1 GCA_019241915.1 Alphaproteobacteria bacterium | reverse complement strand
GAAAGCGGCCAGGCGCTCGCCGGCTCGTTTATGGATTACGCAATGCCGCGCGCCGGCGACCTCCCTTTTTTCACCACCGATCTCAGCGAAGTGCCGTCGACGACGCACCCGCTCGGCTTCCGCGGCGGCGGTGAGGGCGGCATCACCCCGGCGCTCGGGGTCATCACCAATGCGGTGGTGGATGCGCTCGCCGAATTCGGCGTCACCCACATTGAAATGCCGGCGACGCCGGAGACGGTGTGGCGCGCGATGCGGGGCAGGTGATCAGGCCGATTGGATACCGAGTTTCTGCTGCAGATCGGCGACGACCTGGGTGCGGCTGCGCGTGTTCCAGCGGCGGCGCTGGCCGATTGGCGCGTTCTCGACCTCGGGGTAGACCTTGAGCGCGACAAAGACTGGTCCTGGCCGGCCCAGGATTTCCGGCAGCGCGCGGTCGAGATCGTCGAGCTTGTCAAAGGCTTGCGCACGCGGATAGCCGGCTGCGAGCGCCAGCCGGTCGTATTTCACGTGTTTCGCGTTCGGCACCGGTTGGCCGCCGGTCGTCGCATAAACCTCGTTGTCGAGCAGGAAGTGATAGAAGTTGACTGGCGCCTGCTCGGCGATCGTTGTCAGCATGCCGAGGCTCATCAAAATGTCGCCCTCCGAATCGAACAGCACGACCTTGCGGTTCGGCTGCGCGAGTGCGAGGCCGAGCGCGAACCCTGCATGACCCCCCATGGCCGGATCGCCGAGCGGCACGTCGAGATTGGGGTTCCCGGTCAGCTCGGCCCAGAACTTGCCGCCGCGGCCGGGGACGACGATCGCGTCGCCGCGATGCGGTTTGAACGCGGCGAGCGCTTCGGCGATGCGCATCATTCGAGCTGCCTCCGCTACCGGTTGAAGCCGTGGTACTCGTCGCCGACCAGGACGACGACCGGCCGCTTGGTCTTTTCGGCCTCTTCGAACGCCACCGAGATGCGCGATGCGTCGGCATCGCTCTCGACGAGATAATAGTCGAGCCCGTAGGCGTTGATGAACGGTTCGGTGTAGGTCGCGGCGGTATCGGTCGTGACGCCGTGCCGGGTCCAGCCCCGATAGCCGACCATCATCACGCAGCCGACATTCATGCCCAAGAGCCAGCCGCGCAGCGAGTCGCCCGATTCTTGCAACCCGGTATTCTGAATGAGGATCATCGGCCGCGCGCCGCCCGCCGCCAAGCCCGAGGCGATCGAGCAGGCATGGCCCTCGCGGGTCACCCCGACCAGGGTCAGCGACGGCTCGGCCTGCATCAGCAGATAGAGCCAGTTGGTCTCGCTGTCGGGCAGCCAGACGATATGGCTGACGCTGTTCTTCTTCATTTCCGCCAGCACCGTCGCCGGACTCAGCGCGGCGCTTTGCACTTCCGCCATCACCGTCTCTCCGCTTGCCGCAAAAACCATAGGCGCCGGGCCGCGCTTGTCGCAAGATCGGGCGATGCCGCCGGCGAAGCTGACCGAGGCGCAGCGCCGCTTTGTCGAAACCAGCCGGGTCGGTCGTCTGGCGACCGCCGAAGCCGGCGGAGCACCATTCCTGACACCGGTCTGTTTCGTGCTGAGCGGCGACGCAATCTACGTGACGATCGACGAAAAGCCGAAACGTCAGGACCGGCCGCTAAAGCGGGTGCGCAATATCCTCGAAAACCCGCAAACCGCATTTCTCGTCGACCGCTGGGACGAGAACTGGACGCGGCTCGGCTGGGTGATGCTGCGCGGCCGCGCCGAAATCCTCGACGGCGGTGCCGAGCACGACCGCGCCCAGGCGCTACTGCGCGCCAAGTACCCGCAATACCGCTCGATGGATCTCGGCGGACTGCCGGTCATCGCGTTGCGGATCGTGCGCGTCGCCAGCTGGGGTGATCTGTCGGGGGACTGAAATGAGTCATCCAGGTGAAGGCCTGGACGACACGGGAGTATTGCGTCAGGCGGCCTAGCGGTTACCGCTCCATCGCGGCTAAGGTGCGGCGAGTCTTTTTACGGAGGGCGCTATGGATTTCGGCGCGTTCATGTTCCACACCGATTATTCGATGCCGATCGTCGAGCTGGCGCAGGCCTGCGAGGCGCGCGGATTTGAGTCGCTGTGGGCGCCCGAGCATTCGCACATCCCGCTCAGCCGCAAGTCGCCGTTTCCGGGCGGCGGTGAGCTGCCGAAAATGTATTACGACGCGATGGATCCGTTTGTGATCCTGACCGCCGCGGCCGTCGCCACCAAGACGCTCAAGGTCGGCACCGGGGTTTGCCTGGTGATTCAGCGCGACACGATCCAGACCGCAAAGCTCGCCGCTTCGCTCGACCAGGTCTCGAAAGGCCGGTTTCTGTTCGGCATCGGCGGCGGCTGGAACCAGGACGAGATGGAGGACCACGGCACGGCCTTCGCGACCCGTTTCAAGCGGATGCGCGAGCAGGTCGAGGCGATGCGCGAGATCTGGACCAAGCCCAAGCCAGAATATCACGGGGAGATCGTCGAGTTCCCGCCGATGATGGCGTGGCCCAAGCCGGTGCAGAACCCGCTGCCGATCATCGTCGGCGGCGCGTTCCCGCATGCGGCGCGGCGCGCCGTGCGCTACGGCAATGGTTGGATCCCGATCGCCGGCCGGCCGATCTACGGCAATTTCGAAGACTACTTCCCAAAATACAAGGAGATGCTTGCCGAAGCCGGGCGCAGCCTCGCCGACGCGCCGATCTCGATGTTCGGCGCCGCCGCGGACTACGACCAGCTGATGCGCTACAAGCAGCTCGGCGTCGCGCGGGTCGTTGCCGGGCTGCCGCCGGAAGGCGCGGACAAGGCGGTGCCGCTGCTCGACCAATGGGCCGACCTGATCCGCCGCGTCAACGGTTGAGCCCGAGGGAGGGGTCGATGCCCGAGGTGAAAATTCTGGCGAGCGGCCTTGGCTTTCCCGAGGGGCCGGTGTGGATGGCCGACGGCTCGGTGATCCTCGGCGAGATTTCCGGCAAACAGGTCACTCGCGTCGCGCCGGACGGAAGCAAGACCGAAATCGGCAAGGCGGGCGGCGGTCCCAACGGCGTCGCCACTGGACCGGACGGTGCGCTCTATGTCTGCAACAACGGCGGCGCCGTCTACGAGACGAGCCCGAGCTTTCTGTCGACGGGCCCGGCGCCCGACTACAAGGGCGGGTCGATCCAGCGCATCGACCCCAACACCGGCGAGACCCGGACGCTCTACAGCGAGGTCAACGGCCACAAGCTGTCGGCGCCGAACGACCTCGTGTTCGACAAGCAGGGCGGCTTTTATTTTACCGACCTCGGCAAGCGTTACGCGCACCACCGCGACCATGGCGGGCTGTACTACGCGCTCCCGGACGGGTCGTCGATCGAGGAGCTGGTCTATCCGATCCTCACCCCAAACGGGGTCGGGCTGTCGCCCGACGAACGGACGGTCTATATCGCCGACACCGAAACCTCGCGCCTTTACGCCTGGGACATCGTTGCGCCCGGGCAGCTCAAGCACGAGCCGTTCCCCGCCCCGTACGGCGGCCGCTGCGTCGCCGGATTGCCGGGGTTCCAACGCTTCGACAGCCTCGCGGTCGCGGCGTCGGGCAATATCTGCGTCGCGACGTTGATGACCGGGCACATCACGGTCATCGCGCCGAGTGGCCAATTGCTGCGTCAGGTCAAGATGCCCGACATCTACCCGACCAACATCTGCTTTGGCGGTCCGGACATGAAGACCGCCTACATCACGCTCTCGGCCAGCGGCCAGCTCGGCGTCATGGAATGGGACGAGCCGGGCCTCAAACTCAACTTCATGTGCTGACGGCGGACGGGACGATGCAAATCGAGGTCATCTGCACCGGCGACGAAGTCCTTACCGGCAAGATCGTCAACACCAACTTCAGCTACATGACGCAGAAGCTCGAGGATGTCGGGCTGGCGGTGCGCTGGGGGACCACGGTGGGCGACGACCGCGAGACGCTGCTCGACGCGTTTCTGCACGCCAGCCGTCGGGCGGACGCGGTGATCGTCAATGGCGGGTTGGGGCCGACGGTCGACGATCTGTCGCAGGAGATAGCCGCCAAGGCCGCCGGCGTCGACCTCGTGCTCAACGAAGAATGGCTGGCGACGATGGAAGCCTTCTTCGCCCGCCGCAGCCGGGTGATGTCGTCCAACAATCGCAAGCAGGCGATGCTGCCGGCCACCGCGGAGATTCTCGACAACCCGATCGGCACCGCCTGCGGCTTTGCGATGGATATCGGCAAGGCGCGCTTCTTCTTCACGCCGGGCGTGCCGCGCGAGCTGCGCCGCATGCTGGAAGAACAGATCATCCCGCGTCTGCTGGCGAAGGGCGGCACCCCGGGCGCGATCCACCTGAAGCGCTTTCATTCCTACGGTCTCGGCGAATCGCATGTCGACCAGCTGCTGCAGGGAGTCGAGGAGCTGGTGCCGGACGGCAGCGCCAAGCTGGGCTTCCGTGCGCACTATCCGCAGATCGAGACCAAGCTCACGGTGCGCGGCGCCAACCACGCCGATATCGACCAGAAACTGGGCCCCGTCATCGCCGAAGTGCGAAAACGGCTCGGCAATTTCATCCTGGCCGAGGATGACGACACGCTTGAGGGGGTGATCCTCAAGGCGCTGCAACGGGCGGAAGGCTCGTTGGCGCTGGTCGAGACCTTTACCGGAGGCCAGATGGCGGCGCGCCTGCTGCCGTTGCCGGGTGCAGAAGGGGTGCTGCGCCGCGGCGTGGTCTCGCGCGATCTCACGCAAATCTGCGACGCGGTCGGCCTCGCCGGCGGCGAGCCGTTGGACATTACCAACGAGACTGCCGAGGCAGTGGCCCGAGCCGCCCGCCGCCAAAGCGGCGCCAGCCACGCGCTGGCGGTGTTGATCGATCTCGACACCGGTCCCGACCGGATCGATTTCGGCGGTACGATCTGCATCGGCATCGCCGCCGGGGACCATGTCGAATCGCGGCGCTCGCGAATCCTCGGCGGACGCGAGTGGGTGCGGCTCGGCGCGGTCGAGCTCGGGCTCGACTGCCTGCGCCGCTATCTCCACGGCCTGCCGGTCAGCGAACGCATCGATTTCGAAAGAAACTGAAATTGAGCGACCTGCAAATCAATGGGGGCGAGGTCACTCTCGTCCATAGTTCCGATCTGCATGTCGACGATGGCCGCATCGCCGCGCAGCACGGCGGCGACGGCACCGGGGGATTGCGCGCGGTGCTGGCTTTTGCCCGCCGCGTCGAGGCCGATGCGGTGATTCTCGCCGGCGACACGTTCGATAACCACATGGTCACCGGCGAGACTGTCGAGCGCGCCGGGCGGCTGCTGGCCGAGGCCGGGCCGCCGGTCGTGCTGCTGCCTGGCAACCACGACCCGCTGACCGCCGATTCGGTCTACGCTCGCGGCGGTTACGGCGCTATCCCGGGATTGCACGTCCTCGGCCTCGGCGATGACGGGGCGGTCCGCTTCGAGCGGCACGGGCTGGAGATTTGGGGCAATCCGCACCGCGACTATCGCGACATGGCGCCGCTCCAAAATCCGCGGCCGCGCACAACCCGGTGGCAAATCTGCATCGGCCACGGCCATTACGAGCCGCCGGAAACCTGGCACGATCCGCTGCGCCCGTCCTGGCTGATCAGCGACGCGGCGATCGCGGCGACTGGCGCGGATTACGTGGCGCTGGGGCACTGGGATCGGCCGGCGCAGGTCGGCGACGGGCGCATTCCGGCGTTCTATTCGGGCTCCCCGGATTGGGCGAAGTCGGTCAACCTGGTGCGGCTGCATTCGGGGGGCGAAGTGGCGGTGACGCGCGCGGGGCTCTAGGGCGCGGCCGATTCGTAGCAAAACGGCGTCCAAAACCGCGCTCGGCGCGGCGCGGCGTTTACGCCTTGTTTACTTCCGGCCCTAGGCGAGCGGTCTTTTTGAGCAACATGTGACTTTATTGCCACAGCGATCTAATCAAAGTTGATCTGCACCCCAGCCCAATCGCTCCATTAGTTGACCCTACCCTCCAAGATGATGATACTGCGACAGTCTTATTCGCAGAATTGGAGGGGGTAATGCGCTTTACAACGAGCGGAGCCGCGGCGGCGTTGCTGCTGACAGGTATGGCTCCTGCTGTAGCGCAAATGTCGCCAGCGCCGCCACCGCCGGCGCCGCCGCCGCCGATGGCTCCACCGCCGCCGATGGCTCCGCCGCCGGCGCCGATGATGGTCTCGGCGATGAATTGGACCGGCCTCTATGCCGGTGCCGAGGTGGGTGGCGATTGGGGCAGGTTCCCCGGTTCGGTCAATATCGGCCCCACCCCGGGTTTTGCCGGCGTGCCGGGTACCGGCCCAGCCTCGGTTCGGCTGTACCGGAATATCCACGGCGGCGTCGGCGCCGGCGGCCAGATCGGCTATAACTGGCAGCTGCCGAGCAACTGGGTGATCGGCGCCGAAGTCGACATGAAGGGCAACAGCGACGTCGACACCACGACGATCCTGGGTGTCGCGCCGCTCAATAACCCGTTCGCCGGTCCGTTCGTCGCCGGCGACTCGTTCCGCGCGCGGTCGCGGTATAACGGGTCGGGTCGGTTGCGGCTCGGTTATGCCTGGGGTCCGGTGCTGCCGTACATCACCGGCGGCGTTGCTTTTGCCGATGCCCGGGTGAACACCAACTTCGTCTCGGTTCCGGGCCCCGGCGGTGTGACGTTCCCCGCCTCCGCCGCGTCGAATTCGACCACGTTGGTCGGCTGGACCGTCGGCATGGGGCTCGAATATGCGCTGACCCCGGCATGGGGCCTCGGCGCCGAGTACCGCTACTCGGATTACGGCAAGGACACGTTGGCCCTCGGCACCCTGGCGACGGTATCGACCGGGACTGCGGCTGCCCCGGCGTTTGCGTTCGCGCCGGTCTCTGCCCGCGTTGGCCTTGAAGAGCATTCCTTCGTGGTCAAGCTGAACTATCACTTCGGTGCGCCGCCGCCGCCGCCTGCTCCGGTCGCCGCGCCGGCGCCGCCGCCGCCGGCCCCGCCGAAGGTGTTCATCGTGTTCTTCGATTGGGATCGCGACACCGTTACGCCGGAAGGCCAGCAGATCATCGCGCAGGCCGCCGCGGCGTACAGGTCGGGCGCTCCGGTGCAGATCCAGGTCACCGGCTATACCGACCGTTCGGGTTCGCCCGGATACAACCAGCGGCTCTCGGAGCGGCGTGCCAACAACGTCGCAAAGGCGCTGGCGGCGCAGGGCGTGCCGCGCGAGCAAATGGCGGTCAGCGGCCGCGGCGAGAACGACAACCGTGTGCCGACGGCGGACGGCGTGCGCGAGCCGCAGAACCGCCGCGTCGAGATCGTCTCTCCGTAACCGGACGGTCCACCGAATGCGACGAGGCGGCCTCTGGCCGCCTCGTTCGTTTTTGCGGCGAAATCCCAAGCCGGCGTCGTGTCGCGGCGGAGGAAACGCCGCCTGATTTGACGCCAACGCCGGTTATTCGAACAATGGCACGGCTCGTGCGTGCAGCGCGGCGGCAGGGCTGGTCGAAGATGTCGATTTCGCTCGATGCGCTGGTGGACCGGTTTCGGGCGCATCAAGCGCGGGTCGGTATTATCGGTCTCGGCTATGTCGGGTTACCGCTGGCGCGGGCCGTCGCGGAGCGGGGGTTCACCGCCCTTGGGTTCGACATCGACGCGGACAAGATCGACGTGCTCTCGCGCGGCGGATCGTACATTCGGCATATTCCTGCTGCGGCGATCGGCGAACTGCGGCGCGCCGGCCGTTTTGACGCGACCGCCGATTTCTCGCGCTTGTCGGACGCCGACGCGATCCTGCTCTGCGTACCGACGCCGCTGACCCGCCAGCGCGAGCCGGACCTGACCTATGTCGTCAGCACGACCGAGAGCATCGCGCCGCACCTGCGCGCCGGACAGCTGGTCGTGCTTGAATCGACGACCTATCCCGGCACGACACGCGAGGTGATGCGGCCGATCCTCGAACGCGGCGGGCTCCGCTCCGGGCGCGACTTCTTTCTTGCGTATTCTCCGGAACGCGAGGATCCCGGCAATCAGCAATTTGCCGCGCGCAACATTCCCAAGGTGGTCGGCGGTGACGGGCCGGAGGCGCTGCGGCTCGCCTGTGCGCTGTACGAGGAGATCTGCGCCGGCGCTGTTCCGGTATCGTCGGTTGATGTCGCCGAGGCGGTCAAGCTGACTGAGAACATCTTCCGCTCGGTCAACATCGCCTTGGTCAACGAGTTGAAAATCGTCTACGAGGCCATGGGCATCGACGTCTGGGAAGTGATCGAGGCGGCAAAAACCAAACCATTCGGCTATATGCCGTTTTATCCGGGCCCCGGGCTCGGCGGGCACTGTATCCCGATCGACCCGTTTTACCTGACCTGGAAGGCGCGCGAGTTCGACCTCAGTGCGCGCTTTATCGAGCTGGCCGGCGAGGTCAATACCGCGATGCCGCGCCGTGTCGTCGAAAGAGCCATGCAGGTGTTGAACGACCGCCGCGGCCACGCGCTCAAAGGTGCGCGCGTGCTTGTGATCGGTGTCGCGTACAAAAAGAATGTCGACGATCTACGTGAAAGTCCCGCGCTCAAGATCATGGAGTTGCTGGAAAACGGAGGCGCGCTCGTTGCGTTTCACGATCCGTACTTCCCGGAGATCGTGCCGACCCGCGAACATCCCGGTTTTACCGGCCGGCAATCGGCGCCGCTGACGG
Organism: Alphaproteobacteria bacterium; assembly: GCA_019241915.1. Lineage (GTDB taxonomy): Bacteria > Pseudomonadota > Alphaproteobacteria > ATCC43930 > CGMCC-115725 > DATARH01. Next base: position 1,018 of record JAFAWI010000474.1, on the reverse strand, counting down.
CGGAGACATTGGCTGCTATCGATATCGCTATTGTCTGCACCGACCACGACGAGATCGATTACGCGCTGCTTGCGGCGCACTGTCCGTTGCTCATCGATACCCGAAACGCCTTCGCTGCGCGCGGCATCGTCAGCGACCGCGTGGTAAAGGCATGAAAGGCGCTGTTGGCGGCATGATGCTGGCGGCGATCTGGTTCGCCGGGCCGCCGCGTGCGGCTGCCGCCGATTGGTCGACGGCGCAAACCGTCAGAGTCACCACGACGGAATACAAATTTGTCCCGAACAGCCTCAGCTTTCATCAAGGCGTTGCCTATCACCTGCGTATCGACAACAAGGGCAAGGAGACGCACGAATTCACCGCACCCGATTTCTTCAAGGCCGTCCAGCTGCGCGACGCCAAGCCGCTCAACCCGGACCGCACCGAGATCGTCATCCAGCCGGGCCGGCGCCAGGACCTCTATTTTGTCGCCGGCGCGCCCGGCTCCTACAAGCTCACCTGCTCGGACCACGATTGGGCGGGCATGACCGGACACATCACGATTACTCCTTGAGCGGAGAAGCCGGCGTTGCCGGTCCGGCGCCGCCTCCCTATCATCTGCAGCAAAGCCAGGGCATCCGCAGCGAAGCCAGGGAGGGCGCATCATGGAAAAGCGGCGCAGCATCGACGTTGCCGGCGCACGGCACGTCAACCCGATCCCGAGCGCGAGCCGCATTGGCCCGTTTGTCATGTCGGGGGCGATCTCCGGTGCTGACCCGGCGAGCGGCAAGGTGCCCGAGGACCTCGACGCGCAATGTGCCGCGATGTTCGCCAATGTCCGTCGCGTCATCGAGACCGCAGGCGGCAGGACCGACGACATCATCAAGATGACGGTGTGGATCACCGACCGCGCGCTGCGGCCGACGCTCAACAAATACTGGGTCGAGATGTTTCCCGACCCGCATTCGCGCCCCGCCCGCCACACCGTCGCCAGCGGCGACTTCACCCCGCCGATGCAGATCCAGTGCGACCTGACGGCGGT
>JAFAWI010000602.1 GCA_019241915.1 Alphaproteobacteria bacterium | reverse complement strand
AATGGCTCACCCAGCACGACAGCCGCCAGGGTCGCGACATAAAGGGGAATGAGCGCCGTAAAAAGAGATGCCGCGTGCGCCGCCGGTGCGAAGACCAGACCGCCGTAGGAAACCAACACCGCCGGCGCGCCGCCCAGCAGAATTCCTGACAGGCCCAGCCATCCCAGCCGATCGAAGGCCAGACCCTTCTTGAGTAGATATGGCAGCAGGATCAACCCGGCGACTCCGAAACGGAGCGCCGTGATGTCCCAAGGTGTGAGGCTGGTCCTGATCCCGAGCCGCACGGCCACAATCCACGCCGCCCACAGGCTCACGGATGCGATGCCGTATAGCGAGCCACGCACGTAAACGGAAGTTGTCGGTCTCGGCAGAGTTTGCGGCTCGGAAACTGGACGTTCGTCGCGTTATATCGCGTGAGAAATATCGCTCTGCAACCCGTAGCCGCCGCGTCTAAACGAAAATCAGCTGCGGCGGCGCCAGGCGCTGATCTGTTCGAGTGACGAATGCACGTGCACGACGACCGGCTGGTGCTTGACCGACAGCGCCTCGGCGATGGTCGGCGCGACCTCGCTTTCGTCGCGGATCGTGTATCCCTGGGCGCCAAACGCGGTCGCCCACAGCGCGAAGTCGGGGTTGGTCAGCTGGGTCGCGGCCTGGTGCGGACGACCCGGATAGCGCATGTCATGGTGCTGGGTGATCGTGCCGTAGCAGCCGTTGTCGGAAACGATAAACACCGGGTTGACGACGTATTGCCGCGCAGTCGCCAGCTCGTTGCCGGTCATCAGCGCACCGCCGTCGCCGGCAAAGCCGATCACCTGGGTGCCGGGCCGGCGCAAGGCGGCCGCGACCGCCATCGGCATCCCCGCCCCCATCGCCCCGACCACCGAGTTCAGGTACATCTGCCCGGGCTTGATCGGCAGGTAGCGCTGGACAAAGGTCGAGAAGTTGCCGGCGTCGGTGGTCACCGTCGCATCCGGGGCCAAATGGCGCGCGACCGCCGCGACCACCGCCGAGAAATTGACGCCGTCCGAGGTCGGCTGCCATGCGGGCGCGGCGACCTTGTGGTGCAGCGCGTGCAGCCGCTCGACCCAGGGCTTGCGCCTGGCGGCGCCGGCGGGGATGCCCTTCGCCAGCAGCGCGCGCACCACCGCCGCCGGCTCGCAGGCCAGCCCTAGATCGGGACGGAAGGTCTTGCCGACCTCCTCCGGGCCGGGCCAGACATGGACCAGCGGCATCTGCGGGTCGGGTGCGCGCGGAAACGCGAAGCCCTGCGACGTGCTGACCGTCAGCCGCTCCCCGAGCGCGACCAGCAAGTCGGTTTTGGCCCATTCGTCCATCTGCTCGCGCGGCGGCCGGCCGCTGGCGTAGCCGCCATAGTTGGCATGCGCCGGATCGAACAGATGCGGCCGGCGGTGCGTTGGCATCACCGGCAGCATCCAGCTTTCGGCGAACCGCGCGATGTCGGCGACATCGGCCGGGTGAACCGCGGCGCCCACCCAGACCAGCGGCCGTTCGGCCGCCGTCAGCAATTCTACCAGCCGGTCGAGGTCTTGCGCGCGGGGGCCGGCCAGCGCCGCCGGGCGCGGTTTCGCGGGTGCCGCGTCGGTCTCGGCGTCGAACACATCCTCGGGGATCACCACCGCGACCGGGCCCGGCGTGCCGCTTTCGGCGACGTGGAAGGCACGCGCCATCGCTTCGGACGCCTGGTCGGGCTCGTTGACCTCGATGACCAGCTTGGTCACATCGCTGAGCAGGCGGCTGTAGTTCTGCTCCTGCAGCGCCATCCGCCCGGCTTCCCAGCGCTCGACTTGCCCGATCAGCGCGACCAGCGGTGTCGCGTCGTGCCAGGCGGTGTGCAGGCCGATCATCGCATTCGAGAGGCCGGGGCCGCGCGACACCACCAGCATCCCGGCGCGGCCGCCGCGCATCCGCCCGTCCGCCGCGGCCATAAAGGCGGCGCCGCCTTCATGCCGGCAGACAATGAGCCGCATCCGGTTGTTGTCGCCCCTCGCGTTGGTAAAGCCGAGATAGCTCTCGCCCGGCACGCAATAAATGATGTCGATATCGTGCGCTTCGAGGCTGTCGACGATGGCGCGGCCAACCGTATGGGGCATGAGCGTTTCTCTCCGCGAGATGGGCGCCCGGTATAGCGAAGCACGCAGCCTCGCTGCAAACGACCGCCTTGAAACGATCGTTCGGGGCCGACAACGAAAACGGCCGGCGCTGATGACGCCGGCCGCTTCAACAAGATTGCAGCCGGATTTGATCCGGCGAAGACGATGTTCAGCGCCCCGCGAGCACGCGGGCCAACTGGCTGACCGCCTCCTGGTGCTTCTCGTTCTGGATTTCGGCGAAGTTGCGCGCGATCTCAAGCAGCATGCGCTGGTGCGGCGGCACCTGACGCGGCGCTTCGTCGCCCAGCCCCTCGTAGAAGTAGGTGATCGGCGCGTTGAGCACGCGGGCGATCTCGTAAAGCCGACCGGCCGAGACGCGATTGATCCCGCGTTCGTATTTGTGCGCCTGTTGATAGGTTACCCCGATCATCTCGGCGAGTTGCTGCTGGGTCAGGCCCAGCATGATGCGCCGCTCGCGGATACGGCCGCCGACAAAGTCGTCGATCGCGCCGGTCGAGCGCCCTCTCTTCGGTTTTGCCATTGTATTCACCCATGTCTGTCTCGCCCGCTGCCCCGAAGGCCCAACGGATCACGCGGTAGTCCCTGTCAACGCCAAAAAGTTGCAGGAATTCCCATTCGCTCAATGTAATCGCCTAATGCGCGAGAATCAATGAGAACGCGAACATCTAGGGCGAAACTTGCAAGTTTGTAATCTTTGCGACTTCTGCTCAAGCCACGGCGCGCCGTTTTGTTGTAGAAAATATGGCACAGTTGCTGATCAGCAACAGTGACTGCCGCTTGCTTCATCGCGGCGCCGGCGCAAAGCTGCGCCGTCGATAAGCGCGCAGAGGGCATTAACCATGACCGTTCCGGCCGGCATCGCCAAAGGGTTGACCAATTACGGCGACCCCGACTTCGCGCTCTATCTGCGCCGCTCCTTTGCGCGGTCGATGGGTTATTCGCTCGATATGCTGTCGCGACCGGTGATCGGCATCGCCGACACCCACTCCGGGTTCAACAACTGCCATCGGCATTTCCCCGAGCTGATCGAGGCCGTGAAGCGCGGGGTGCTGGCGGCGGGCGGGCTGCCGCTGGTGTTTCCGACGATCTCATTGGGCGAGGTATTTCTGTCGCCGACCAGTCTGATGTTCCGCAACCTGATGGCGATCGACACCGAGGAGATGATCCGCGCCCAGCCGATGGATGCGGTGGTGCTGGTCGGCGGCTGCGACAAGACGGTGCCGGCGCAGTTGATGGGGGCGGTCTCGGCCAACCGGCCGGCGATCGGCCTCGTCGCCGGGCCAATGATGACGTCGCGCTGGCACGGCGAGCGGCTTGGCGCGTGCACCGATTGCCGCCGGTTCTGGGCGAAGTACCGCGCCGGCGAGATCGACAACGCGGAGATCAACGAGGTCGAGGGCAACCTTGCGACCACCGCCGGCACCTGCGCGGTGATGGGCACGGCCTCGACGATGGCCTCGATCGCCGAGGCGCTCGGCATGATCCTGCCGGGCAGCGCGGCGATCCCGGCGGTGCATGCCGACCGGCTGCGCGCCGCCGAGGCAACCGGCCGCGCGGCGATGGCGCTTGCCGCCGGCAATGTGACGCCCGACAGGATCGTCACCGCGAAATCGGTCGAGAACGCGCTGCGCCTGTTGATGGCGATCGGCGGGTCGACCAATGCGGTGCTGCACCTGACCGCGGTCGCCGGCCGCGCCGGCGTCGACATCGACCTCAAGCGGCTCAACGCGATCAGCGACGAGACCCCGGTGCTGGTCGACCTCAAGCCGACCGGGCCGCATTACATGGAGGATTTGTTCGCCGCCGGCGGGATCGGCGCGGTGCTGCGCGAGCTGCAACCCATGCTGCACCTCGATTGTCTGACCGTGGCGGGCGAAACACTCGGCGAGCGGCTGGCGGCGCCGGCCGGGCCGGTCGACCGCGAGGTGGTCAAGCCGCTCGGCGATCCGCTGCTCCCCTATGGCGGGCTGGTCGCGCTGTTCGGATCGTTGGCGCCGCAAGGAGCGATCTTTAAGCGATCGGCAGCCGACCCCAAGCTATTTGAGAAGGAAGGCCGCGCCGTCGTGTTCAACTCGCTCGAAGACCTGTCGGCGCGGATCGACGATCCGGCGCTCGATGTGACGCCCGACGATTTCCTGGTGCTGCAGAATGCCGGGCCGCTGTCGCCGTCGGGTATGCCCGAGGCCGGCTACCTGCCGATCCCGCAAAAGCTGGCGCGCGCTGGGGTCAAGGACATGGTGCGCATCTCCGACGCGCGGATGAGCGGCACCGCCTACGGCTCGATCGTCTTGCATGTGACGCCCGACGCGGCATCGGGGGGGCCGCTCGCCAAGGTCAGGAACGGCGACCGCATCCGCCTGTCGGTCAAGGACCGCCGTATCGACCTGCTCGTCCCCGAGGACGAGCTCGCGCGCCGCCCGACCAGCGAGCCGGCCGTCCCCGACCGCGGCTACGCCCGCCTCTACCGCCGCGAGATCCTGCAGGCTGACCGCGGCTGCGATTTCGACTTCCTGCGCAAGCACCCGCTCGGCGACGGCCGGGCGTAATCG
>JAFAWI010000438.1 GCA_019241915.1 Alphaproteobacteria bacterium | reverse complement strand
AAGGACGAATTCTCGGAGCTCGTTAAATCGTGTTATCTTGTTATCGTCCGTACCTACCAAGAGGAAAAACTTCGCGCCGCAGCGGCACTTTTGGCGAACCTTCTGCTTCGAGACAACGATCCGGAAAAGGTTTCTTACCAAGAGCTTGACCATTTGATTCGCTGCCTGGATGCGCTTTCCATTGGAGCGATTAGCTTTCTCGGCGTGATCCGAGAGCTAACACGACCATTCCCACAATTGAACGACCGCATCGATTTCGGGCCAGCTAGTGCACGACTTCCTCAAATTGACGTTTCTTTATTAATGAGCTTTGCAAGAGAATTGGACTCGTTAAATCTCATCCACATTGTAGAGCCAGGAATAAGGACTGCAAATTACGGTAACTATGCGCTTGAATTAACTCCAATAGGAGTTCGCTTCTTTGACCGTTTCCTGAGCGGGGCCGTCGAAAGCTAGTGGATAGGCGCTGACGAATGATTCCAGCTGGCTCGCGGATATGCGAGTCTGGGTGGATGAGGAAAGGTGTTGAGGTCCGGCTTGGTCCGGGCGACCGCGAGCGGCTGGAAGCCATCGTCGGGTCGGGGAACAGCCCGCAGAAGCATGTGTGGCGGGCGCGCATTGTGCTGCTGAGCGCCGCTGGGGTCGGCACCACGGCGATCCAGCGGCAGACCGGCAAAGGCAAACCGACGATCTGGCGCTGGCAGGCGCGCTTCATGGCGGAAGGGGTTGACGGCTTGCTGCATGAGGCAACGCGACCGGCCGGCAAGCCGCCGCTGCCGGTGGAGACCATCGAGCGGGTAGTCGAGATGACGCTTGCCGAGCCGCCGGCCGAGAGGACGCACTGGACCGGCCGGGCGATGGCCCAGGCCGCCGGGATCAGCCATCGCAGCGTGCAGCGCATCTGGGCGGCGCACGGCCTGAAGCCGCACCGGGTGCGGACCTTCAAGCTGTCGAACGATCCGAAATTTGCCGCCAAGGTGCAGGATGTGGTCGGCCTCTATATCGACCCGCCGGAGCACGCTCTGGTGCTGTCGGTCGACGAGAAGTCGCAGATCCAGGCGCTCGACCGCACCCAGCCGGGATTGCCGATGAAGAAGGGCCGCTGCGGGACGATGACGCACGACTATAAGCGCCATGGCACGACGACGCTGTTCGCCGCTCTCGATGTGCTGCAGGGCCGGGTTATCGGCCAATGCATGGCGCGCCATCGGCATCAGGAGTTCATCCGCTTCCTCAACAAGATCAACCGCGAGACCCCGGCCGGGCGAGAGCTGCACCTGATCGTCGACAACTACGCCACCCACAAGCATCCCAAGGTGCGGGCCTGGCTCGAACGGCATCCGCGGTTCCACTTCCACTTCACCCCGACCTCGGCATCCTGGCTCAACGCCGTCGAGGGGTTCTTCGCCAAGCTGACCCGGCAGCGGCTCAAGCGCGGCGTCTTCAAGGGCATCGTTGATCTCCAGGCCGCCATCAATCGCTACCTCGCCGAGACCAACGAAAACCCCAAGCCCTTCACCTGGATCGCCGATCCCGACGCCATCATCGAAAACGTCCGGCGCGGGAAACAGGCGTTAGAGTCGATCCACTAGATAGTCCATATCAAGGCGCCGAAGCAGGCAGTGCCGCGCCGGTGCTCCTTCGTCCGTTGTAGGCTCGCCCAGCAAGTGCAGGAGCGCGGTCATGAAAGTCGGGTTGTTCATCAACACGCAATTCCCCGAAGGCGACGACGTCGGCCAGCGCGTGCCGGAGATGGTCGAGCAGATCGGTGCCGCGCGCGACGCCGGGTTCGCGTCGCTGTGGTTTCCGCACCACTGGCTGACGCATCCGATGCAGATGCTGCAGCTGACGCCGCTGATGGGCTATCTGGCGGCGCACGCGCAGGGCATGACGATCGGCCCGAACATCCTCATCCTGCCGCCGCTCAACCCGATGCATGTCGCCGAGGAAGCCGCGACCTTGGATGTGCTGACCGGCGGCAACTACATCCTCGGGGTCGGCCTCGGCTACCGCGAGCCGGAATTCGACGCGTTCGGTGTCCCGCTCAGCGAGCGCGCGCCGCGCTTTAACGAGGCGATCGGGCTGATGCGCCGGCTGTGGAGCGAGGACCGGGTCGATCACCAGGGCCGGTTCTACACGGTCAAGGATGCCGGGCTCAGCGTCAAGCCGTTGCGTCCCGGCGGGCCGCCGATCTACGTCGCGGCGCAGGCCGAGGTGCCGGTAAAGCGCGCGGCGCGGATCGGCGACGCCTGGCTCATCGTCAATATCCGCGGCATCGCCAATCTGGTGCCGATGATGCAGACCTACCGCGCGGCGCTCAAGGAATACGGCCGCATCCCGCTCGAATACCCGATCACGGTCGAATGCTATGTCGGCGAGCGCCACGCCACCGCGCACGAGGAATGCCGCGGCCCGCTCCAATTCAAGTACAACGCCTACGCCGCCTGGGGCATGGAGCACAGCAGCTCGGGCTCGTTCGAGGATTTTGCGCGCGATCGCTTTATCATCGGCGACAAGGCATCGGTGAAGGAGGAGATCGCGCGCTACCGCGAGATGCTCGGGGTCGACCATTTCATCATGCGCTGCCAGTGGCCGGGGCTGCCGCAGGAACGCGCGCTCGGCTCGATCCGCCGGCTCGGCGAGATCTTCGCGGCATAGGCGGGTAGGGCGGATCACCGGCACAGCCGGCTGCGATCCGCCGCATCGC
>JAFAWI010000419.1 GCA_019241915.1 Alphaproteobacteria bacterium | reverse complement strand
CTTTCGCCAAGGCCGGGGCCAAGGTGGTCGTCGTCGACCGCGACGCCGCGGCCGGCGAGGCCACCGCCGGGATCGTCAAGCAGCAGGGCGGCGAGGCGAAGTTCATCGCCGCCGACGTCACCCAATCCGCCGATGTCGCCCACTACGTCAAGGAGACGCTCGCCGCCTACGGCCGCATCGACTGCTTCTTCAACAATGCCGGCATCGAAGGCAGCCTCGCCCACACCGCCGAGTACGACGAGGCGATGTTCGATCAGGTGCTCGGGGTCAACGTCAAGGGCGTGTTCCTTGGGCTGCGTCACGTGCTGCCGGTGCTGTTGAAGCAGGGCGCGGGGGCGGTGGTGAACACGGCCTCGGTCGCCGGTCTGGTCGCGACCCCCGGCATGCCGGCCTATGTCGCCTCAAAGCACGCGGTCATCGGCCTCACCAAGACCGCGGCGGGCGAGGTCGCGCGCCAGGGTGTGCGGGTCAACGCCGTGTGCCCCGGCCCGGTCGATACGCGGATGATCCATTCGCTGGAAAGGATGATCAGCCCCGACGACCCCGACAGCGTCAGCCGCAAATACCAGGCGGCGATCCCGGCCGGCCGCTACACGACGCCGGAGGAGATCGCCAATGTCGTGCTGTTCCTGTCGTCCGACCTGGCGAGCAACATCACCGGCGCGCAATACGTCGTCGATGGCGGCCGCACCGCGATCGGCGGCGCCGTCACCCAGGCGATGCAGAGCTAGGGCCGCTAAAGCCGGCTGACCGCGCCGATGACTTCCGCCTCGGTCAGGATCTGGGGCAGCACCGTCGGCGTGCCGCTGCCGTCGTAGAGCAGGTAGAGCGGCACGCCGCTGCGGCCAAAGCCTTCGAGAAAGCGGGCAATCTCCGGGTCCTGCCGGGTCCAGTCGCCCTTCAACGCGACGACTTGGTGGGCGGCGAAGGCGTCGCGCACCGCCGGCCTGTCGAGTGTCGCGCGCTCGTTGACGATGCAGGTGAGGCACCAGGCGGCGGTCAGGTTGACAAAGACCCGCTTGTGCTCGGCGCTGAGGGCGGCAAGCCGGCTCGGCGTGAAGGCTTCGTAGGCCAGCCCGTCAGCGCTGGTTGGGCTGCGCCCGGTCGCCGCGGGCAGCAGCGCGGCGATCAGCACCGCGCCCGCCAACCCGGCCGCAGCGAGCGCGCTGCCCGCGCCTCTGCCGCGGTTCGCCGCGGCCCGCGTGCGGCCGTAGACCCAGACCGCAAACCCGACCAGCACCAGTCCCAGCAGCGCGGCGAGCGCGGCCGCCGGCGTCACCTCCTGGACCAGGACCCAGACCAGCCACGCGGCGGTGGCATACAGCGGGAACGCGAGGAGCTGCTTGAGCAGCCCCATCCAGCGGCCGGGACGCGGCAGCACGCGGGCCAGGCCGGGGACGAGGCTTGCCGCCAGCAACGGCGCCGCGAGCCCGGCACCGAGCGTCACGAAGATCGCCAACGCCAACGGCGCCGGCGCCACCAGCGCCGCGCCCAGCGCCGCGCCCATAAACGGCGCCGTGCACGGCGCCGCGACGACGCTCGCCAGCACCCCGGTAAGGAACGCGCCGGCAAGACCGCCATGCGCGGCAAAGCGGCTGCCGGTCCCGGCGAGGCCCATGCCGAATTCGGCGACCCCCGACAGGCCCAGCCCCATCGCCAGCATCAGATAGGCGAGGGCCGCGACCACCGGGGGGGCCTGCAGCTGAAATCCCCACCCCAGCGCCGCCCCACCGGCGCGCAATGCGATCAGCACCCCGCCCAACGCGGCAAAGCTCGCCAGCACGCCGGCGGTATAGGCGAGGCCATGGCGATGCCGGCGAGCGCTGTCCCCCAGCCCGGCAAACCCGAGCAGCTTGAGCGACAGCACCGGAAAGACGCACGGCATCAGGTTGAGGATCAACCCGCCGAGAAACGCGAACCCGAGCGCCGCGGCCCAGCCGAGCGCCGCGTCCGGCGGCAGCGCCGGCGCAGCCGTGGGGGTCGCGCCGATGCGATAGGCGCGAACCGCCCTGCTGTCGCGCAACACCAGCACGCCGTCGAGCGTGCGCGGCAGCGCGGCGACCGGGCTCGCCGACTTTGCGAGGACGAGGTCCATCCCGCCGTTTCGCCGCACGGTCCGCGGCGCCGCCGACGCATCGACGACATTGTCGGCGTAGGGAAAGAACGCCGCCTCCGGCTGCGCCAGCCCGGCCAGCGCGGCGGCCGGGACAATTAGCCGCAGCGCGTTCGGCTCGACCGCAAAAGCGGCAGCGAACGGCGCCGGTACGGGCAGCCTTTGGCGCGCCGCGGCAAACCGCGCCGCCTGCCGCGGGTCGGCAGCCCCGGCCCCGGCCGGGAGGTCGGTTGCCAGCTTTGCCGAACCCGGGATGCAGATTTCGGAACAGACGAGGTAGTTGACGGTGGCGGCGAGATGAACCGGCGTGGCGCTGTCGATCGCGGCGGGCGTCGTCACCGGCACCAGCAGGTCGGTCTCCCCGGCATAGCCATAGCTCCCGATGGGGCCGACGACAAAACGCTCGGGCGGCGGCCACGCAATATCGCCGGCGGCGAAGCCGGGCGGCAGCGTCCACTCGATCGTTGTCGGCAGCCCCGAATCGCCCGGATTGCGCCAGTAAATGTGCCAGCCGGAGGAGATCGCAAGATGCACGTCGAGCCACAGCGTCGCGCCGACGGCGACGCTCTCGCTTTCGGCGAACAGCGCCGGTTTGACCAGTTCGCCAGCGGCCGGCGGCGCAGCAGCGGCCGGCGGTGCCGTCGCCGCCATGGCGGCCAGCACCACCGTTGTCAGTGCGCGCAGGGTAACGCCAATCATCGCGACTCCGGCCGGCTGTCTCGTGTGGATGTCATTCCTACCGCCGCCCTAACAAAAACATAAGCGGGCAAGCATCAGCACGCGACGGCGAACAACAAACGGTTGCGTCGCCTGCCGCGCGCGCTGACCCCCTCCGTGCTCGCGCCTGCTCAAGAATTCAGCAAAGGGCCGATCGTAAAAACCACGCGGCGAATCGAGATCATATCGATGCACAACCATAGCTTGACAAGCTACCCGGCGGCTCTTAACGGAACGCGACCCAGCCAAGACCGCGACACGAATGCCTGACGCCAAGCACGCCATGCTCACCGGCCGTCTGGTCATCGTCGGGTTCGGCAGTATCGGGCAGGGTGTGCTGCCGCTGATCTTGCGCCATATCGCGGTTGCGCCCGAACGGATCACGATCGTCACCGCCGAACCGCGCGGCCGAGCCGAGGCCGAGCAGTACGGCGTGTGTTTTGTCGAGACCG
>JAFAWI010000253.1 GCA_019241915.1 Alphaproteobacteria bacterium | reverse complement strand
GCGAGCGGGCCGGTGGGATAGCCATCGATACGGAAACGTCCGCCGTCGACAAAGGCGCCAAAATCGTCGCTCCCTGGATCAGTCATGCGCGCCGTGCCCCTTGAATATCCGGCAGCGCCTCCCGCAGGATATCCAGCAGCTTATCCTTCTCTGCCATTAGCAGAGTATAGCAGCTTCAAGGGGAGCGCGGCGGTCAGCCTTCGAGCAGTTCGCCGACGGCCTTGGCGGCGAGCGCGTTCGAGACGATCACCGGCACCCCGAGCGGCGCCAGCACCGCCCGATGGCGCTCGGTGAAGCCGATGCAGTCGAGCAGCAACGCCTCGGCGCCTCGTGCCTGGAGGGTGCGGCCGGCCTCGAGCAAAGCGTCACCGTCGTCGTCATAGGGGCTGGCCCAGGCGAGCAGCGGCGGGCGGGCCAGCACCTGCCATTTGTCCGCCTCGGACTCGATCTGTCCGGGGATCGGCACGATCACCCCGAGCCGGCGGCGCTCGACGAGACCGGCGACGGCCGGCGGGATGATGTGGTCGGGCTCGACCAGCCACGCCTTGCGGCATTCGAGCCCCTCAAACGTCCCGGTGCACAGCAGCAGGACGACGTCGCAGCCTTCGGCTTCGAGCTGCGTCAAGGCCGCCTGGACGCCGTCGCGCATGCGGCGGCGCGACAGGTTGACCACGTCGCCATTCTGCAGCCGCGTCACCAGCGCCGCCTCATCCGGGTCGGCCTCGTAGCGCTTGGCGATCTGCTGGCGGCTGAGCCCGTCGAGCGCACCGCGGTCGATCAGCCGGACACCTGGCGGCACATGCCGGGCGATTACCGGCGCGATGTCGCGGCGCGGCGATTGGCCGATCGTCAGCGTCGCCAGAATCCGCGCAGCCATCGCCCGAGGTCAGCTGCCCGAGTAGGCGACGAGCCGGCTGTTCTGCTCGCCAAGCCCTTCGATGGCGATCCGCATGCGATCGCCGGCGCGCAGGAATTTCGGCGGCTTGAAGCCCATCGCGACGCCGGAGGGCGTTCCGGTCGGGATCACGTCGCCCGGGTACAGGGTCATGAAATGGCTGACATAGCTGACGATGTGCTCGACGCCGAAGATGAGGTCGGCAGTGTTGCTGTCCTGGCGCCGCTCGCCGTTGACGTCGGTGATCACCTGCAGATTGCCGGCCTCCGGCATCTCGTCTGCGGTAACAAGCCAAGGTCCCATCGGGCAGAACGTGTCGCAGCTCTTGCCTTTGGTCCATTGGCCGCCGCGGTCCAGCTGATATTCACGCTCGGAGACGTCGTTGACGACGCAATAGCCGGCGATGTGGTTTTTTGCTTCGTGAACCGAGATGTAGCTGGCCTTGCTGCCAATGACGATTGCCATCTCGACCTCGTAATCGGTCTTCTCGGAGCCGCGCGGGATGATCACGTCGTCGTTGGGACCGCAGATGCTGCTCGTCGCCTTGAGAAAAAAGATCGGCTCCGACGGGATCGGCATACCGGCTTCTTCGGCATGCTTGCGGTAGTTGAGGCCGATCGCCACGACCTTGCCGACATTGCCGACACAGGCGCCGATGCGCGGCGAGCCCGAAGCCAGCGGCAGCGTGTTGAGATCGAGCCGGCGCAGCCGGTCGAGCGAGGCCGGCGACAGCGTCTCGCCATTGATGTCCTTGACGATGCCCGAAAGGTCGCGGATGCGCCCGTCGCGATCGAGAATACCGGGCTTTTCATAGCCTGCGGGGCCGTAGCGCAGCAGCTTCATCGCGGTTCTCCTGTAACGGTTAAAGGCTCCAGCCGCCGTCGATCACATGGGTCGCACCGGTGGTGAACTTGCTTTCGTCCGAGGCGAGATAGACCGCCAGCGCGGCGATCTCCTCGGCGGCGCCGAGTCGGCCCAGCGGCTGGCGGTCGATAAACGCCTGACGCGCCGCAGCGACGCCGCCCGCGTTCAGGGCGGCGGCTGCGGCGATCCGCTCGTCAAGCGAGGGCGTCTGCACCGTGCCGGGGCAGATGGCGTTGCAGCGGACGCCGTCGTGGATGAAATCGGCCGCGACCGATTTGGTGAGGCCGATCACCGCCGCCTTGGTCGCGCCGTAGGCGCAGCGGTTGGGGACGCCTTTGATCGACGACGCGCCCGACGACATGTTGACGATCGACCCGCCGCCGGCCTCGATCATTTTCGGTAAGAAAGCGCGGATCATCAGGTACATAGACCTCACATTGAGAGCGAACGAGAAGTCCCATTCCTCGGGGGTCGTGGTCAGCACCGTCCCGTGGTGCACAAAGCCGGCGCAGTTGAACAGGATGTCAAAGGCCGGGTATGCCGCGGCAAGGGCGGCGATCGCCGCTTCGTCGCGCGCGTCAAGCACCCGCGTCGCGACGCCGTTGTCGGGCAGGTCGGCGAGCTTATCGGCGGCGATATCGGTCGCCAGCACCTGCGCGCCCTCAGCGACGAAGGCGAGCGCGGTCGCGCGGCCGATGCCCTGCCCGGCGGCCGTCACCAGCGCGCGCTTGCCGTCGAGCCGTCCCGCCATCGCTCCTCCGTGATCGGCGGCCAAATTGCCACGCTCCAGGAGCGCCTGTAAATTGCCGTCGCTACGTAACGAATCGCCATGCCGTCGCTGACCATCCGCCTCAACCCCGCCGACAACGTCGGCGTGCCGACCACGGTGAATTGCTCCGCAAGCGCAGCGCGTTTTATCAAGAGCGGCTTGCCCCCGATCGGCGCGAACCTGGCGCTTTCGCGCTCGTCAGCAGCCGCGTCAATAACAGCAGGTCACCTCCTGTTATCCTCCTGTTATGGCCGGCGATAACAGGAGGCGGCTCGCCCTGTTTTCGCCGCGGCAACTGCCGATAAGCGAGAACGAACAAGCCGCATACGGCTGGTCTTTCGGTTGCCAATTGGGACGTGGTGACTCTATGAGAACATAAAGGCAACATT